>JACRIP010000110.1 GCA_016220045.1 Planctomycetota bacterium | reverse complement strand
GCTTTCGATGCGTGCGGCCGGTACGTTCGAGCGGCAAGAACGGACATGCACCCACGCCGCCCTCGCTGCAAGCCCGCTCCGCTCGATTGACACCCTCCCCCGCGCCGGGTATAGTTCGCCGCCGGCCGCCTCCCCTCGCCCCGCGCTCCGCGCCCGCGGCCGCTCCTCCGACCGCGCCCCCGCTCCCCTCAAGGACTCCCCCCTGATGTGCGGCATCGCCGGACTCGCCTACCAGCGCGCCAACCCCCACACGGTCGACGACGCGCTCCTCCGCCGCATGCACGGCACGCTCCGCCACCGCGGACCCGACAGCGACGGCACCTACGTCAACCCCGGACGCAAGACCGGCCTCGGCTTCCAGCGCCTCGCCATCATCGACCTCGCGGGCGGCTGCCAGCCCCTCTCCAACGAGGACGGCACCGTCTGGATCGTCTTCAACGGCGAAATCTACAACTACCAGGACCTGCGCAAGAACCTCGTCACCAAGGGCCACGTCTTCAAGACCGACACCGACACCGAGGCCATCGTCCACCTCTACGAAGAAGAAGGCACCGCCTGCGTACATCACCTGAGAGGCATGTTCGCCTTCGCCATCTGGGACGAGCGCAACGGCGAGCTTTTCATGGCCCGCGACCGCCTCGGCAAGAAGCCCCTCAACTACTACACCGACGAACGCGGCATCTTCTTCGGCTCCGAAATCAAGGCCATCCTCGAGGTCGCGGACGTCCCCCGCGAGGTCGATCCCCTCGCCCTCGACCACTTCCTCTCCTACCAGTACGTGCCCGCCCCGCTCACCATGTTCAAGGGCATCTCCAAGCTCCCGCCCGGCCACTTCATGATCTGGCGCGACGGCCAGGTCTTCAGCTACCGCTATTGGTACCCCGGCCCGGCCCGCGTCTCCTTCCCCACCTTCCAGGACTGGTGCGACGAAGCCTTCTCGCGCACCTTCGAGGCCGTCAAGCTGCGCCTCGTCAGCGACGTCCCGCTCGGCGCCTTTCTCAGCGGCGGCATCGATTCGTCCATCGTCACCGGCCTGATGAGCCTCGCCATGAAGGAGCCGGTCAAGACCTTCTCCATCGGCTTCGAGGAGAAGGAATTCAACGAGCTCGACCACGCGCGCCTCGTCGCCCGCCACTTCAAGACCGACCACCACGAGTTCGTGGTCAAGCCGGACGCGGTGTCGATCCTCCCCACGCTGGTCCGGCACTACAACGAGCCCTTCGCCGACTCCTCGGCGATCCCGACCTACTACCTGTCCAAGATGACGCGGGAGCACGTGACGGTCGCGCTCTCCGGCGACGCCGGCGACGAGTGTTTCGGCGGCTACACGAGATACCTGGCGGCCAAGCTGGCGCGCTGGGCGGACTGGTTTCCGCCCTTCTTGCGGCGCGGGCTGGCGGCGGCGGCGCGCGCGAGCCTGATGCCCGTGCTGTCGCGCGAAGCGCGCGGACGCAAACGCTTCCGCTTCCTCAAACACCTCCATCGCCCCGCGGCCGAACGCTACTTCGAGTGGATCAGCGTCTTCGAGACCGACGAGAAGGAGACCCTGGTCACCGGCGGCGGGCCGGGCGCCATGCTCCTTCCGGAAGCGGACGGGCAGGGCGGCGGCGGCGGCGGGGGGGGCGGCGGCGGCACGGGGACGCGCGCGCCCGCCCCCTTCTACCTTTCCGGCGACGCGCCGCAGCTCATGGTCGAGGCCTTCAAGGGCTCCCCGCGGCCCGACCTGGTCTCGCGCACCGCCTTCGCCGACCTGCTCACGTATCTACCCTATGACCTGCTGGTCAAGATGGACGTCGCGACGATGGCGAACTCCCTCGAGGCGCGCTGTCCCTTCCTCGACCACCACCTGGTGGAGTTTGCGCTCGCGGTGCCGCCGGAGTACAAGATCTCGGGCTGGACCACGAAGTTCATCCTGCGCAAGGCCTTCGCGTCGCTCCTGCCGCCGGCGATCCTGACGCGCCGCAAGCAGGGATTCGGCGTGCCGCTGGGCGCGTGGTTCCGCGGCGAGTTGAAGGAGATGCTGCGGGACAACCTGTTGGACGCGCGGGCGCGCAGTCGCGGCTACTTCCGGCCGGAGGCGGTGTCGGCGCTGATCGACCGGCACCTGGCGGGTCACGGGGACGAATCGCACAAGCTGTGGGCCTTGCTGGTCTTCGAGCTCTGGCATCGCATGTTCATCGACGCGCCGCCGGGGAGTGCGGCATGAGCGGCGACGCCGGCGCGGGCGCCCCGCCGGAGCCACCGGCGCCCCCGCCCTCCGGCACGGCGACCCCGATGGCGGCCGCGGACGCCGGCCCGCCGGCGCCGGAACCGGAGCTGGAACCCGAGCTGCCGGCGCTGCGCGCGTGGCTGCAGGCGGCGATCGCGACCGTCGGGTTCGGCATCGCGCTCTACGGCCTGGCGCGCGAAGGCGGCGTGCTCTACGACGAAGCGCGGCTGCTGCTGCACGGCGTGGACACGGCCGGAGTCGTGGTCGAGAAATTCGTGCGCGACGGCACCCCCTCGCTGCGCGTGCAGTACCCGGACGCGATGGGGGAAGCGCGCGAGGCGGTGCGCCCGGTGCAGATCCAGCTCTACGGGCGGGCCGACGGCGCGCTGCTCGGTCTGCGGTATTTGCCGGAGAACCCGGACATCGCGCACCTGCGGATCGGGGATATCGGGTACAAACGGGCCGGCGTAGTCTGCATGCTGTCGCTGGTCCTGGCCCTTTGCGTTCCCTGGGTGCTGCGCCGCGCGGTGCGGTCGCTGGTCTTGCAGTATCGCCATGCGAGGTAACCTGCTCATGGAAGTACCCCAGCTCGACCTGAAGGCGCAGTACGCAGCGATCAAGGCGGAGCTGCGCGCCGCGCTCGACGAGGTGATCGACAGTCAGCGCTTCGTGCTCGGCAAGCCGGTCGAGGCGTTCGAAGCCGACATGGCCGCCTACGTGGGCGCGCCGCACGCCGTCGGCTGCGCCAGCGGCTCGGATGCGCTCCTGCTCGCGCTCATGGCGCTGGGCGCGGGCGCGGGCGACGCGGTCGTGACCACGCCGTACAGCTTCTTCGCGACGGCGGGCGCGATCGCCCGCCTGGGCGCCGCCCCGCTCTTCGTGGACGTCGCGCCCGACACGCTGAACCTGGACCCGGCGCGGCTCCGGGAGTACCTGGAGCGCGGCACGACGCGGGACGCCGCGACCGGCGCGCTCTGCGACCGGCGCACCGGCCGCCGCCTGCGCGCGATCATGCCCGTGCATCTTTTCGGCCGGGCGGCGGACATGGACGGGATCGGCGCGGCCGCCGCGGCCGCCGGCCTGCCGGTGATCGAGGATGCCGCCCAGGGGATCGGCGCGACCTGGAAGGGCCGGCGCGCCGGCGCCATGGGCCGCTGCGGCGGCTTCTCCTTCTTCCCCTCCAAGAATCTCGGCGGCTGGGGCGACGGCGGGCTCGTCACCTCCGGCGACGCCGACTTCGCGGCGCGCGTCCGCATGCTGCGGGTGCACGGGAGCGTCGAGAAGTACGTCCACCAGGTGGTCGGCATCAACTCGCGGCTCGACGCGCTGCAGGCGGCGGTGCTGCGCGTGAAGCTGCGGCATCTGCCGGCCTGGATCGAGGGCCGGGTGGCGGCGGCGGCGCGTTACGACGCGCTCTTCCGCGCGGCCGGGCTGGTCGGGGAGGGGCGCGGGGTGGAGCTGCCGCCGCCGCCGACGGCCGCGGCCAACCACACCTACCATCAGTACTCGATCCGCACGCCGCGGCGCGACGCGCTGCGCGCCCACCTCTCGGCGCGCGGCGTGGGCTGCGAGGTCTACTACCCGATCCCGTTGCATCTTCAGGTCTGTTTCCGCGAGCTCGGGTATCGCCCCGGCGACTTCCCGGTGGCGGAGCAGGCGGCGGCGACCAGCCTCGCGTTGCCGATGTTCCCGGAGTTGACGGCGGCGCAGCAGGAATACGTGGTCGGCTGCGCGCGCGAGTGCCTGCGGGCCTGACGCGGGGGGGTACCCGACAGGAATTGCGGACGCGTTTTTCCCCGGCAGCGCGGCCCCGGCGAGGACCGCTGCAGCGGCCGTTCTCGCTTTCGTCCTTGTCGTCCCTGTCGTCCCTGTCGTCGTCGTCGTCGTCGACGTCGTACTCGTACTCGTCCTCGTACTCGAACGCCCCCGGCATTCGAGTACGAGTACGAGTACGAGGCCGAGGGCGAGGGCGAGGGCGACGACGAGGGCGAGCGACGAGTGCGCCGGAGGCCATGTTTCGGTGCGTGCAGCCGGTACGGTCGAGGGGCAGGACCGGACATGCACCCTGACGCGGGGCTTGACTTGGATTTTCGGACGGCCTATAGTGGCCCTCCCACCCCCACGGTCCCCGGTCGCCCCTTCGAGGACACGCCCACGCGCAGAGAAACCGGCGTCGAGACCTATCTCCGCGACGTCAACAAGGTTCCGCTCCTCACGATCGAGGAGGAACGGGCGCTGGCGCTGCGCATTCGCGCCGGCGACAAGGCCGCGCGCGAGCACATGATCCGGGCCAACCTGCGCCTGGTCGTCGCCATTGCGAAGACCTACGTCAACCGCGGCCTGTCCTTTCTCGACGTGATCGAGGAGGGCAACGTCGGCCTGCTCAAGGCGGTCGAGCGCTTCGACCTGGACAAGGACTGCAAGTTCGCCACCTACGCCACCTGGTGGATCAAGCAATCGATCCGGCGCGCGCTCACGAATACGGCGAAGACGGTACGCATTCCGAGCTACATGGTGGAGATGATCGCGAAGTGGAAGAGCGTGTCGACGGACCTGCAGAACAAGCTGGGGCGGAAGCCGAACCTGAACGAGATCCGGGGGGAGCTGAACCTGCCGGCGGAGTCGTTCGAGATCCTGAAGCAGGCGATCCAGACGTCGACGAGTTCGGCGCGGCCGATGAGCCTGGAGGTGATGTGGAGCGGGGGTGAGGGTCTGGCGGACGTGCAGGCGGAGGCGCCGGAGACGGAGGAGATGTCGGAGGGCGAGCTGAAGAAGATCCAGCACCTACTGGATGCGATCGAGGGGCGGGAGGCGGAGATCCTGCGGCTGCGCTACGGCCTGGCGGACGGGGAGGCGCAGACCCTGGAGGAGATCGGCAAACGCATGGGCATCACGCGGGAGCGGGTGCGCCAGATCGAGAAGGAGGCGTTGCGCAAGCTGCAGGCGAAGATGCAGCAGAGCGGCGTCAATCAGCCGGGTGATTGGCTGGACCAGCCGGTCGCCGTGGGGCCGGAGAGCGCGGGCGCGGCGGCGGGTGCGGCGGGTGCGGGCGCGGGCATTGCCGGCCCGGGCGCGGCGGCGGCGGCGGGCGCTCCGTCCGTCCCGTCCGCCCCATCCGCCCCATCCGCAGCGACCGCGACGGCTCCGTCCGCGGTGGCCCCGCGCGCGGTCGAGCCCGGCACCGCCGCCCCGGTCGCGGAAAAGCCGCGGAGGGGCCGACCGCCGGGAAAGCGCAGTGTTGGCGAACGGCAGGAACGCAAGCAGCGGAGGACCCTCACGTGATCGACCTGCAACGCTTCATCCGGGATGTGCCCGATTTACCGAAGAAGGGGATCATCTTCAAGGACATTACGCCGATCCTGCAGCGGCCGGAGGCCTTTCGGAGCGTGGTGGAAACGCTGTCG
>JACRIP010000125.1 GCA_016220045.1 Planctomycetota bacterium | reverse complement strand
GCTGACAACCGTTGCTGGGCCGGCCACAAGGGTTCCGCGCACCTCGGAGTTCGCTCGCGGGGTCTGACGTAGTTGTGGTGCAGGCGTCCTCGCCTGCACCGCAGGGCCATCGATCGCGGCCGCTGGCGACCGCCGCCCGACAGGTCTCGGGACCGGCGCTCAGCTCCGCAGCACCTGCATGGGCACCGCGAGCTGGGGCGGCGCGCCGGCCCCTGCGCGCACCGCCGCCTGCAGGACCGCGCCCTCGGCGATGCGCAGTTGCGGCGCGAAGACTTCGCCGCCCACCTCGCCCGTCGCCTCGATCTCCAGCACCACCCGCGCCCGCGCCACGCCATACAGCTTTCCCCGTACGATGATGCGGCTCGCCTTCACCTCGCCGCGCAGCGTCCCGCCCCGTTCCACGATGACGTCGCCCGAGGTCTCCAGCAGCCGCTTGGCGCAGTAGTAGTCGATCACGTGGTCGGAAGTGTCGATGCTGCGGTTGCAATGCGGACACACGATCGACTGCGTGCGGCCGCCGACTTCCAACGGCCCGGCGCAAAGCGGGCAGTGGATCTGGCGGCGCAGCGGGGCGGTCTTGGTGAACAGGCCCATGGATCGCTCGCAGACGGGAGGGAGCCTCGGGAGGGCGATAACCTCGCGGCCCACTCGCAAACCTCGCGCATCAGGCGCTTCCGGTCAGTACCTTACCTGCCCCCGGCGCATCGCAGGCCCCGGTCCTCCAAGCTCCCACGTCAGGCCGTTGCCCGAAATCCCACGCGTGACCAACGCCTGGCCGGCGGTGGCTCGCGGCGGTCGCCACCGGGTCCGGTCGGGCCACCCCGGGGCGGACACAGGTGTCCGCCCCTACGTCCGGCCGCGCCCTTCGTAGGGGCGAACCCCTGAGCCGGCCCAGCCCGGTCGCCAAGCCTTGAGATCCAAACCCCCCAACCTCCAAACCTCCAAACCCGAAAACCCGAAAACCCGAAAACCCGAAAACCCGAAAACCCGAAACGGCGCAGGCAGGGGACGCTTGCTGTCCCCTGCCCGCGCGTCGGATGCACTCGTCAGGTCACCGGTCTACCGCCGCGACGACACCACCTCGCGGTCCTCGATGGTCTTGCCGCGAGCGGCCGCTTCGCCTTCGCGCTTGCCCTCGGGCTTCAGTGCGTCGGCGGAGACGTTGCAGTTGCCCACGATCGTGGCTCCTTCGGCCACCGAAAGCCGCGGTGTGCGGATGTCGCCGTGCACTACGCCGGTGGACGCCAGCTCGATCTTCTCGGTCGAGATGACGTTCCCGCGCACCGTACCTTCGATCACCAAACTGCCGACCTGCACCTCGCCTTTCACCTCGGCGCCTTTTCCCACGTGCAGGCGGCCCTTGGCGGTGAGCTTGCCTTCGAAGCGTCCCTCGATCCGCACGCCACTGTCGAAATTGAGTTCACCCTTGAAGTTGGCGTCCGGACCAATCGTCGTCGTGAAATCGGCGGCCTTGCCGCCACCTGGTTCGACCATGGGCACCTCCTTGCGAACCGTCGTCGTCATGCGTCGGGCCACCGGGATCACCTCCGCCGCTTCCTGCGCATCTGCGCGTCTCAGCTTCCGTTCCCGGGAGGCGTTCTCCCGGGATTCGTTCGCCGCAGCGTCCATTGTACGCAGCGGCGTCGCGGATTCCAAGACTCGGCGGAGTTCCACCTCCTCTTCATCGGACACCCCGCCGCCGGACTTGAGCCGCGCCCGCGGCGCCCGCCCGGCCGCCCCCGCGCGCGCCGAAGTTTCGCTTGAAGGCGCGCCGCCGCTGCGCTAGGATACGGGGCTCGACGTACCCATTGCCGCACCCCCCCTCTCGCCCACGGCCCCGCCAGGGCGCCGCCGGCAAGGACGCTGCCCGTGAAGAACATCGTACTGCTCGGCTCTACCGGGTCCATCGGCCGCAGCGCCGCCGACGTGATCGCGCGTCACGCCGACCGCTTCCGCGCCTTCGGCCTGGTCGCGCGCACTTCCTGGCGCGAG
Organism: Planctomycetota bacterium; assembly: GCA_016220045.1. Taxonomy (GTDB): domain Bacteria; phylum Planctomycetota; class MHYJ01; order WSZJ01; family JACPWG01; genus JACRIP01. Next base: position 15,597 of record JACRIP010000125.1, on the reverse strand, counting down.
CTCGCCGCCCAGGCCGAGCGCCTGCGCCCGCGCTACTGCGCGCTCACCGACGAGGCCGCCTGGCGCGAGGCCCGCTCCGCCATGCCCGCCGGCACCGAGCTGCTCTGCGGCCTCGACGGCGTGAAGGAGATCATCGCGCGCGCCGAGGTCGAGGTCGTCCTCGCCGGCATCACCGGCGCCGCCGGCCTCCCCACCAGCCTCCACGCCGTCGAGTGCGGCAAGACCCTCGCCCTCGCCAACAAGGAATCCCTGGTCATGGCGGGCTGCGTGATCATGCGCCTCGCGGCCTCGCGCGGCGTCGCCATTCTCCCCGTCGACAGCGAACACAGCGCGATCTTCCAGTGCCTGCGCTCCGGCCGCGCCGCCGAAGTCCGCAAGCTCATCCTCACCGCGTCCGGCGGACCCTTCCTCAACCGCTCCGCCGCCGAGATCGCCGCCGCCACCCCCGACCAGGCGCTCAAACACCCGACCTGGAACATGGGCGCCAAGATCACCATCGACTCCGCCACGCTCTTCAACAAGGCCCTCGAGGTCATCGAGGCGCGCTGGCTCTTCGGCGTCGACGTCGACCGCATCCAGGTCGTGGTCCACCCGCAGTCCATCATCCACTCGATGGTCGAGTTCATCGACGGCTCCACCATCGCCCAGCTCGGCCGGCCCGACATGAAGGTCCCGATCCAGTTGGCGCTCTCCTATCCCGAGCGCCTCGAGGGCGCCGCCGAGCCCTATCGCTTCGACGAGCCGCGCACCTTCACCTTCTCGCCGCCGGACCTCGTGCGCTTCCCGGGCCTGCGCCTGGGGTTCGAGGCCGCGCGCGCGGGCGGTACGGCGGGCGCCGTATTGAACGCCGCGAACGAGGTCGCGGTGGAGCGCTTCCTGAAGCGCGAGATTCCCTTTCCGCGGATTGCCGCAGTGGTCGAGGAAGTGCTCGGCCGCCATACTCTCATCCCTACACCCGACGTGCCTGCGATCCTGGACGCCGATCGCTGGGCGCGCGAGGAGACTGCTCGATGCTTGCCGCGCTGAACAACCTGCTCACACTCGTCGAGGCGGTGCTCGGCATCGGGCTCCTGATCTTCGCCCACGAGTTCGGCCACTTCGTCTTCGCCAAGCTCCACCGGGTGAAGGTGGACGTCTTCTCCCTCGGCTTCGGCCGCCGCCTGTTCGGCTTCACGCGGGGCGGAACGGACTACAGGGTTTCCCTGATCCCGCTCGGCGGCTACGTCAAGATGGCGGGGGAGACGCTGGCGGACGCGCGCACCGGCTCCCCGGACGAGCTGACCTCCAAGTCCGCGTGGCAGCGGCTCTCGATTTTCGCGGCCGGGCCGGCGATGAACTTCCTGGTGGCGGTGCCCCTGTGTGTGCTGACGTACGCGATGGGGATCTGGCGCGTGGCCCCGGAGATCGGCGAGATCTACCCGTATCCGCAATGCCCCGAGTGGAGCGCCGACGTGCAGCGCGGCGACGTCATCACGGCGGTGAACGGCGAGCCGGTGTTCGCGCTCGACGATTACCGGCTGGCGATGATGATGAGCAAGGCGGGCAGCGAGGTCGAGGTCACGGTCAAGCGGGGCGGCGCGGAGCGCACGGTGAGCGTGACCTCGGTGGGCGCGGAACTGATACCGCCCGACGGCGTGAAGGAAAACGTGGTCGGCGGCATGAAGGCCGGCTCCCCCGCGGAGAAGGCCGGGTTGCTGGTCGGCGACCGGATCGTGGAAGTCGCGGGCACGCCGGTGCGCAATTTCGTGGAGCTTGCCCGTGCGATTCGCATGCGGCCCGTGCAGGCCACGGCGCTCGCGGTGGAGCGCGAGGGGGCCGCGGCGCCGCTCACCCTCACGCTGGTGCCGCGCGCGGAGAAGGAGTTCACCCTGGACCTGGAGGATGCGCAGGCGCCGATCGTCGGCAGCGCGAAGGCGGGCTCGCCCTGCTGGCGGCCGGGACAGGAGGTGCGGCCGGGGGACCGGATCGTCGCGGTCACGGCGGCCCAGTCGGTCGAGGTCGCGACGCGCCAGGAACTGCGCGCGGCGCTCGACGGCCGGTTCGGACAGCCGACGCGCGTGACCGTGAAGCGCGGCGACGCCACGCTGGAGCTGGAGGCGGTGCCGGCGCCCGATTTCCTGGGCAACGCGGGGCTGGATCTGGCGTTCGCGTCCGGCCTGGAGCTGCTGAAGGTCGCGCCCGCATCGCCCCTCGCGAAGGCCGGTCTGGCCGCGGGCGACAAGCTGGTGAGCGCGGAGGGCAAGGATCTGTCCGCGCTCGACGAACTCGAACTCGCCGCGGTCAGGAGCCAGGGAAAGCCCTTATCCGTGCAATACTCGCGCGGGGGCGCGCTGTTCTCGGCGACGCTGGAGCCGCGCACGGTCGCGGTCGGGCGCGCCGATATCGCGCCCCGCACCCGCCGCGTGCTGCGCCAGTACCCGCTCGGCGAGTCCCTGGTCCAGGGGGCCAAGGAGACCTGGAAGCTGGTCGTGCTCACCTACGTCACGTTGCAGAAGCTGCTGACCAAGGAAGTCTCGGCCACGCAGTTGTCCGGGCCGGTGAAGATCTTCACCATCTCGTACAGCGCGGCCGAAGAGGGCACGACGAAGTTTCTCTGGCTGCTCGCCTTCATCAGCGTCAATCTCGGCGTGGTGAATTTCCTGCCGGTGCCGATCCTGGACGGCGGGCATATCATGTTCCTCCTGATCGAGAAGATCAAGGGCTCCCCGGTGAGCGAGACGGCGTTCCTGGTGGCGCAGTGGGCGGGGCTTGCCGCCCTGCTCCTGCTCGTGGTTTTCGTCACCTGGAACGACATCGTCAGCTTCTTCCCCGTGCGCGGATGACCGGGTAGGGAAAGCTCCGGAGCCACACTGGACGCGAGGATCGAGTCGATGAGCAGCGAACCCGCGGGGTCGGAGTTTCCGGGAGTGCCGACGCCGATCCCGCCGGTCCTCCCGGCGCCGGACCCGCCGGCGGAGCTGGTCGTCCAGGACCCCGGGGCCGATCCGTTCGCGCGCTTCGTCGGCCACAACGTGGTCATCGATACGCGCTCGAACTTCGTCTACCTGGGTAAGGTGATCTCCTGTGACCGGTGGTTCGTGGACCTGTCCGAGCTGGACGTGCACGACCGCAACGAGGGGCACTCGACGAACGAGAAGTACGTGATGGAGGCGCGCAAGTACGGGGTGAAGGTGAACCGGCGCGCCGCGTCGATCGTGAAGGAACAGATCGTCAGCATCAGCCGCCTCGCCGACATCGTCGAGTACTGAGCGCCCGCACGGGGGCCGGCCGCGATCGCCGGCCCGGCGGCGCGGGTGCGGCCTGTCCTCCGAAGCGCGGAGCGCGTGGGGGGAACGCCTGGCCTGCTGCGAAGATCGGCGCAAGGCCGAAGCCGGTTCGCGCCTGCGGACGCCGTGGGCCGCCGGCCTGAAGGCCGGCGACGAACCCGGGCTGAAGCCCGGTACTACAAGCCCGCCGTGCGCTCGTCTGCTTCCGATGTCACCCCTCTCCGGATCTTCGGGTGCGGTGAGACGGCATGTGGCCTGTGCCCCAAGGCTCATCGGCGGCCGGGCCGCGCGTATGTAGTACCGGGCTTCAGCCCGGGTCTGTTGCCGGCCTTTAGGCCGGCAACCTGGGGTGGGGGAGTCCATGACCCAGGTCCTTCGCACCGTCGGCGACTGGCTGCGGCTGGCGCGCGTGCAGAACCTGCCGACCGCCCTGGCCGATGTGTGGACGGGGTACGCGCTGGCCGCCGGCCTCGCGGTCGCCGGGACCGTCGGCGCCGATCCGGCCGGCGGCGGCGGAACGGCCGCGCCCGCCGCCCTCCTCTTCCCCGCGCCGACGCGCACCCTCGGCTTCCTCTCCCTCGCCGCGCTCGCGGCCTACGCGGGCGGTTGCTGCCTCAACGACCTCGCCGACCTGCCGCGCGATCGCCGGCTCCACCCGACGCGGCCGCTCCCCGCCGGCCGGATCACGCCGGTCGCGGCCCTGCTCTCCGTCCTGGCGCTCTTCGCGACCGCGCAGCTCGCCGCCCTCGCCGCCGGCGGCTACGATTCCGGCGCCGTCGCGTTCATGCTCCTGCTCGGCATCCTGCTCTACGACGCGCTCTGCAAGCGCTGGCGCCTGCCCGGGTCGTTGACCATGGGCGGACTGCGCGCGCTCAATCTAGCCCTCGGTATGTCACCCTATGCGCAGGCGGCGTGGCACGCGGGCGGCCTGCTCGAGCTCCCGCTCTGGCTCGGCGCGCACGTCGCGCTCGTCACCTGGATTTCCACCTACGAGGAGAGCTCGCCGCACGCGCCCGGGTTCCGCGCCGCGCTTCTCCTCGACCTCGCGCTGGTCGTCGGCGCCGCCCTGCGCGGGCCGGACCGCCTGCCGGCCGCCGCCGCCGCCCTCCCCCTCTTCCTCCTGCTCGGCGCCGCCGGCCTGCGCGCCGGGCTCGAACCGCGGCGCAATCTGACCTTCCTGGTGGTCAAGGCCGGCGTGGTCGGCATCCCCCTCCTCGACGCGACGTTTCTCCTTGCCCACGGTCACGCGGCCTGGGCGGCCCTGGTCGCCGCCCTCCTGCTGCCGCGCTTCGCCCTCGCCCGCATCCTCCCGGGCACGTAGTACGTATCTTTACGTAGACTCCGCTCCGTATCTTCTCCTGTTGCCTCCCGCGCCCAGGGCGCGCTACACTGCGACTCCGCGTCGGGCGGGGGAGCGGCGTGCGCGCGTGGACCGCGGCGCTTGGCCAGGCAATTACCTGAAGAACCGTTTCGCCTCGTCGCGGCAGGGATCGGTTGGGAGGCATGATGAAACCACCTCGCGCCCGGGCTGCTCGCGGTCGGAAGCGCGGCACGGCCCGCTCCGCAGGCGGTCCCGCCACCGCGCTCCACCTCCCGCCCCCGGCCCTCGCACCCGCGGCGGAGCACCCCGCCGACGCCGCGGGTGACCCCCTCCGGGAATTCTTCTGGCTGCGCGATCTCATCACCAACCGGATCCTCTACATCAGCCCGGAGTTCGAGGCGATCTTCGGGCGCACCCGCGCGGAGCTCTACCGCAGTTCCGACGCGTGGCTGGTGGCGGTCCATCCGGAAGACCGCGCGCGCTTGCTCGTGGAGCGCGATTGGCTGCGCACCCCGGACGGCCCGCATGAATTCGAATACCGGGTCGTGCGTCCGGACGGCGCCATCCGCTGGCTGCGTGTGCGCTCCCATGGCGTGCGCGGCGCGGCCGGAGAAGCGGTCCTGGTCGCCGGGATCGGGACCGACGTCACCCCGCTGCGCACGCGCGAGCATTCGCGCCGGCTCCTTCACGAGGGTTTCCTGCGGGGCGTGGACCCGCGCATCGAGTCGGTGCTCATCGTGGACGTGGACGGACAGATCCTGGACGCCAATCCCGCCGCCGGGCGCGAGTTCGGCTACGCGCTCCGCGACTTGACCAACCTCTCGTACTTCGATCTGGCGCTGGGCGCGGTCCCTGCGGTCTGGCGCTCGCGCTGGCGCGGGATCGCCCCCGCCGTGCCCCTCCGCGTGGCCGCGCGCTTCCGTCGCCGGGACCGCTCCAGCTTCCCGAGCGACGTGCTCTTTGCGCGGGCCGACAGCTCCCGTCCGGAACGCATCGCCGCACTGCTCCTGACGGGAGAGCGCGGGCTCACGCCCGATCTCGGAACGGCGGCCCGCGCCGGCGCCCGGGGCGGCGGCAGGGCGCCGGGCGACGGGGCGACACCCCTGCCCCGGCTGGCGCGCCTGCTCGCCGCGGTCCTTTCAAGCCTGGAGAGAGCCGACGATGCGCTGCGGCGAAGCAACACGCTCCACGACGAGCTGGCCGGCCTGCGCCGCCTGGTCGCCGCGGGCCTGCGCGACCTGGAGGGCGTGCCCGCCGGCCCCCTGTCGGCGCCCGAGCACACCATTCTCAGCGAGCGCGAGCGCGCGGTCATGCAGTTGATCGTGGCCGGGCTCACCAGCAAGGAGATCGCGCAGCGCCTGAAACTCGGCGTGCGCACGGTCGAGACCCACCGCCTCCGCCTCCAGCTCAAGCTGGGCGTCAGCGGCGTCGCCGCACTCACGCGCTACGCCCTCCAGTCCGGATTGGTGGACCCGGCGGAGTTGCCGGAGCTCGCGCGCACGCACGGCGACCCGACCCTGCTCCGCCCGCCCCATGGCGGTCGCGCACGCGGCGCGCGCCGTGCCCGCGACGGTCGCGACCGCTCGGCCCGCCCGCTCGAGGAGTGACCATGGACAATACTGACTCCGACTCTGACCCCACCCCTACCCCCCCGCCCGCCGCGGGGCCGGGGTTGGACTCCGTGCCTGCCTCCGCCTCCATCCTGGTCGTGGACGACAATCCTTCCACGCGCGCGCTTTACCTGGCGGTGCTGCGGGACATCGGCGCCCCGCTCCGCATCGCGGATTCCGGCGCCGCCGCCCTCGACCAGCTCGCGCACCACGAGTTCGCGCTCCTGCTCCTCGACATCCAGATGCCCGGCATGGACGGCTTCGAGGTCGCCCGCCGGGCGCGCGCGGACGAACGCACCCGCCACGTGCCGATCGTCTTCCTCACCGCCTCCGCCATCGGCACCGCGCCCGCCTTCGACGGCTATGCGCTCGGCGCCTTCGATTACCTCTACAAGCCGGTTCCCAACCACGTCCTCCGCGCCAAGGTCGCCGCCTTCCTCGCGCTCCATCGGCATCAGCAGGAACTGGTCGCGCGCGAGGCGCGGCTGCGCGCCCGCGAGGCCGAGGAACAGGAACGCCGTCTCGCCTTCGAGCGCACGCAGAGCGAGCTCGACTTCGCGCGCCGCCAGGCGGAGCAGGAGCGCGCGAATGCCGCCGTCCTCGGCCGCCAGGCGGAGGAGCTCGCGCGCCTCGGGCGCGAACGCGAAGACGCGATGGAGAAACTGCGCCGGCTCGTCGACGAGAACGGCCGTTTCTTCACCCTGACCGGCCACATGCTGTGCATCGCGGGGTTCGACGGCCGCTTCCGCCGCCTCAACCCCGCCTGGGAACGCACGCTCGGGTTTTCACAGGAGGAGCTGCTGGCCCGGCCGTGGCTCGACTGGGTGCACCCCGAGGACCGCGCCGCCACCGTGGCGGCGGGGGAGCGCCTGATGCTCCAGGGCCTGGAACTGACCAGTTTCGAAAACCGCTACCGCACGCGCGACGGCGCGTGGCGCTGGCTCGACTGGAACTGCGTCCCCGTACCCGGTGAAAACCTGATCTACGGCGTGGCCTTGGACGTGACCGAGCGCAAGCGCGTCGAGGAGGAACTTCGGCACGCGCAGAAGATGGATGCGATCGGCCGGTTGGCGGGCGGCGTGGCGCACGACTTCAACAATCTGCTCAACGTCATTCTCGGGTTCAGCGAGCTGGCGCTCGACCTGCTGGACGGGGCGCATCCGGCGCGGGCGCGCATCGTGGAGGTGCGCAAGGCCGGCGAGCGCGCCGCGTCGCTCACGTCGCAGCTCCTCGCTTTCAGCCGCAAGCAGGCGGTCGAGCGGCGTCCGCTGAGCCTGCACGACCTGCTCCGCGACCTCGAGAAGATGCTGGGGCGCATGATCGGCGAAGACGTGCGCCTGGTGTTGGAGCTGGGCGCGGAGGTGGGGCCGGTGCTGGCCGATCGCGGGCAGCTCGAGCAGGTGGTGATGAATCTCGCGGTCAACGCGCGCGATGCCATGCCCCGGGGCGGCACCCTGAGCATCCGGACGTCGCCCGTCGAGGTCTCCCCGAACCCCGCCGCGACCCACGTGGGTCTCCGGCCGGGCCGCTACGTCGAGATGCGCGTCTCCGACACCGGCTGCGGGATGGACGCGCAGGTGCGGGCGCAGATCTTCGAGCCCTTCTTCACCACCAAGGAACCGGGCAAGGGCACGGGCCTGGGGCTGTCCACCGTCTACGCCATCCTCCAGCAAAGCGGCGGGACGATCAGCGTCGAAAGCGCTCCGGGGGCGGGCAGCATCTTCACCCTGCGTTTCCCGTGTGCGCTCGCGGGCGCGGCGCAGGCGGGGGCGGGCGCGGCCGGAGCCGGCGGTGCGGCGCCGAGGAGCGCGGGCGCCGGCGAACTCGTGTTGGTGGTCGAAGACGAGGACTCGCTGCGCCGGTTCATCCAGTTGGTCCTCGAGAGCCGCGGGTACCGGGTGCTGCTCGCGGCGGAAGGGGACGAGGCCGTGCGGTTGCTCACGGCGACCGCGGAGCCGGTGCACCTGCTGCTGACGGACGTGGTGTTGCCGAACGTCAACGGCATCGAATTGGCGCGGCGCTGCGCCGCCCTGCGGCCGGAGACCCGCGTGCTCTTCATGTCCGGCTACACCGAGCATCCGGCGCTCGGGGCCGACGCGCGCGACCCGCGCATGCCCTTCCTGCAGAAGCCCTTCTCGCCGTCGCAACTCGCCGCCAAGGTCCGCGAGCTCCTCGATCTCCCGCGCGGTTGGCGGGCGCCGGCCCTGGGCTGAGGCCGGGGGGGCGGGGGGGGGAGGGGCCACCCAGTGCAGGTCCGATGGTGGCCGGCGGGTCGTGGGCCACCAAGACGGGGGAAAGGGCCGCAAAGGAAAACGGGAACACGAAGGGCCACGAAGCGTGGACCACGAAGGACCACCAAGACGGTCGCCGGAAGGGGGGCAGCGGATTTCAGCGGTCGACCGGACCTGCGCCAGTTGTTCCCGCTGCCTCCCTTCCGGCGACTCGCTTCGTGGCCCTTCGTGGGTCTCGTCTTCGTGGCCCTTTGTGTTCACGTCGCTCCTTCGTGGTCCTTCGCCGTACCGCCGATCGCTCGCCCCCCCCCGGCTTTCTGCTTGGTTTCCGCCCCGCCGCATGCTATCCTTGTACTCCTTTTCGGGGACCGCCTTCCGACCGTTTCTGCCCCTTCGGGAGACGACATGGCGCGCGTTCTTCGCCCCGGCATTCCGGTCCTGCGCTTCGCGACCCTCGCCCTGCCCCTGCTGCTGTCCCTCCTGCTCGCCCCCGCCTCCGCCTCCGCCGCCCCGCCCCGCGTGGCTATCACGGACGGCGTCCTCTCGATCAACGGCACCCCCACCTACCTCTACGGCGCCGAAGTCCAGTACTTCCGCATCCGCGCCGCCGACTCCAACCCGGTCGCGACCAAGGCCATGTGGGCCGCCACCCTCGACAAGATGGTCGCGGCCGGCATGAATCTCGTTTGCACCTACGTCCCCTGGGACTACCACGAGCCGACCCCCGGCGGCTGGCAGTTCAGCGGCGCCAAGGACCTCGACTACTTCCTCAATCTCTGCTACGAACGTCACCTCTACGTCGTCATCAAGCCCGGGCCCTACATCACCGCGGAATGGCCCACCGGCTTCGGCTCCTTCGGCGCCGTGCCCCAGTGGCTCAAGGACGCGAATCCGGCGACGCTCGTGCGTCGGCACACCGGCCTGCCCTGGTCCTTCGCGCTCGACGGCGCCCCCACCGGCCGCCAGTGCACCTACCTGCACCCGACCTTCCTGCACCACGTGCGCCGCTGGTTCACCAAGCTCGCCCCGACGCTCCGCAAGTACATCGACACCAAGCCGTGCATCGTCATGGTGCAGCTCGACAACGAGACCAACCTCTTCTGGGAAGACCACTACAAGGTCGACTACAGCCCGACCGCGCTCGCGCACTACCGTGAATTCCTGAGTCTGAAGTACGGCTCGATCGCGGCGCTCAACGCGGCCTACGGGACGGCGTACACCGCCTTCCCGCTGGTTCAGCCGCCGGTCGGCCCGCCGCTCTTCCCGGCGGCCGAGCGCGGCAAGAACCCCTGGCACTGGGACTGGTTCGACGCCGGCGCCGCCTACATCCAGCGCTATCTGACGATCCTGCGCCACGAGTGGGAGCTGCGCGGCATCCGCGAACCCAAGATCAAGTTCACGCTCAACGACGGCCCCCAGGGCGTGCCCGCGCGCTGGATCGTGATGTACAACGGCCTGCGCAAGAACGCGGTCGCGCTCGACACCCTCGACCTCTACCCCAAGGTCTGGCCGACCAACAACGACCTGCTCGACGTCCCCTTCCAGGTCGACCAGGCGACCAAGCTCTTCGACCGCCACAACGATCTCAACACCGGCGCCCAGGACTTCGTCATGGCCTCCGAGATCCAGGGCGGCTACTTCGAGTGGCCCTACGGTCTCACGACGAACGTCCGGCCGCAGGCGACCGGGCAGACGCTCGCCAAGCTCGCGGGCCACGGCATGAAGGCCGGCTCGCTCTACGTGATGCGCGGCGGCTTCAATGCGGACAACTCCGTATACGCCTTCCAGGCGGCGCTCACGCCGGCGGGCGTCGAGACCCCGCGCTACGACGTGCTCAAGAACTTCGGCACCAAGCTCTTCTCGCCCTACGGCGTGCGCCTGATGCGGACGCGCGAAGTCGAGAACCGGCTCGCGATCGTGGTCAACCAGAAGTACGCCTATCCCCAGGGCGGCATCCTGGAGGACATGGAGTCGGTGGTCGCGAACGAGTACGGCGGGCTCTTCGGCTGGGCGATGACCGCGGGCTACAACCCGGCGGTGCTCGACCTCGAGCAGGCGACGGCGGCCCAGCTCGCCGCCTTCAAGGCGGTGCTCTACGTCAACCCCGACTACCTGAGCGAAGCCGACGCGGCCAAGCTCGCGGGCTACGTGGCGGGCGGCGGCACGCTGATCAACTTCCTGTGGCGCGGCGACCAGAACCTGAAGTGGCAGGCGGGGGCGGCGGCGCCGGGCGTCACCTCCCTCACCTCGGCGCTCTTCCCGGCCGCCCCGGTCGGGTACAAGACCTGGTTCTTCCAGCTCCCGCTGCTCGGACCCGGCCTGGTCCTGCGCGTCGGCGGCGACCTCAACGCCGCCTTCCCGGGCTACGGCGGAACCCTGAAGTCGCAGTGGTACTACGGCAAGTGGGCGCCGCCGCCCGGCGCCACCCCCTTCCTCTGGGAACGGCTGGCCGGCGGGGCGAACGGCGCCCCGGTGGGGTACCGGAGCACCTATGGCGCGGGCAAGACCTTCCACGTCGGCGCCTGGCTCACCTCCGACTACAATCGCAATTGCTACTACGGTCTTGACCCGGCCGACATGGCGGGCAAGACCGCGCTCCTCGACTGGCTGATGGGCGAGGCGGGGGTGGCGCGGACCGTGGATTCGCCGACCCTGCGCGCCGAAGTCTGGGCGCGGCGCGGGACCGCGACCGACGAAGCGTATCTCTTTGTGATCAACGGCGGCCCGGCGCAGACCGTGCACGTCGGGTTTCATGACACGGCCGCGCTCGGGCTGATCCCCGGCAAGACCTACGCGCTGCATCGCCTGCTGGCGGACCTCGGGTTGCCCGCGCGCACGCCCGCGTCGCTCACGGCCGAGGGCCTCGACCTGCCGCTCGGGGAATTCGGCTACGAGGTGGTGCGGTTGTGGTGAGTCGCGAAGAGACTTAGCCACGCCTCTGCACCCGCGGGTCCTGGAGCCGGAGCCGCGGTGCATCCCCTCGCCGGTTTCCTCCTCGTCCTCGTCCTCGTACTCGTACTCGACGTCGGGGTCGGGGTCGGAGGGGGGATGAGGGCGGAGTTTTACTCGGGCTCGTTCTCGTACGCCTGGGCTTTCGAGTACGAGTACGAGTACGAGATACGACGGCCAGCAGCGGGACCGGCACCGACCCCGGCGACGCTTCTCTTCGGCACCGGGCGATGAGCGGGAGTCGCGCATGGGCTACAAGAAGACGCGCCTCGGCCGCTTCCTTGCCGCGCCCGAGGCCGCCCTGCGCTACGGCGACGTCCACGTCGCGATCGGCGGCACCGGCGCGGTCGGCGGCACCGCCCTCCTCAAGATGCTCGCCCTCTACGAAGAGATGATGGCGCTGCGCCGGCCCGCACCCGAGCAGGTCCCCGTCCTGGTCGCCACCGGCCGCACCTCGATGGAGCGCCGGCTCTTCACCACCCGCCTCTTCCGCTTCGTCGAATCCCGCCACGGCCGCGACGCCAATCCCGCCAAGGTCCGCAACGGCTACCTGACCCACACCGGGGTCTTCTTCGCCCTCGAGGACTTCGAGCTCGCGGCCCTGCCCGGCCTCGACCGCATCGCCGCCACCGCCCGCCCCGAGCGGCCGGCCTACGTGCGTGCTTACCTCGACTCGCTCGGGTGCGCCGCCGGTGCCGGCTCGGTCCCCGGCACCCCGGATCCGCAGGCGGTCCACGCGGCCATGCGCCGCGCGATCGCCGCCGGCCGGCCCTTCTCCCCCTTCCTCGAACGCTACCGCGCCGAGCGCTTCGGCGACCGCCCGGATTTCCGCTACCGCTCCGTGCTCATCGGCATCCCGCTCCCCAGCCTCGCCGCCTACCACTGCGACGGCCTCGACATCGCCGGCAAGCTGCTCGGGTTTACACCTGATCAAAGCGACGGCCTCAAGGACGCCCTCCTGACCGCCATCCGCGACGACCTCGCGCGTGTCCAGTCCGGGATGGCCGACAACGTCGTCGTGGCCCACACCACCTCGGTCGGCGGCATGTACGACGAACGCGTCGGGGAGGACGGCCGCCCGCACCGGACGATCCGGCTCGGGTTCGCCCACTCCGCCCAGGACGAGCTGCTGGTCGCCAAGCAGAAGTTCGCCGACCGCCTGACCGAGCTCTACGGCGAGGCCGGGGTCAAGACGCTGATCACGGCGGCCGCGATCGGCGTGGACGAGGTGCGCATCCGCAAGACCATTCCGGTCCATCGCAAGGTCGCGCAAATGCTCTTCGATGCGGCCGGGGACGGGAGCGAGGTGTTCGCCGGATCGCGCCAGGCGCCGGTGGTGCACGTCTTCGCGCCGCTCGCCGTGCCGCTCGACGACCCGCCCTCCGGCCCGGCCCGGTTCCCCGCCCTCTCCGCCTGCCCGGCGCTGCGCCCCTCCTACGCGATCCGCAGCGGCGAGAACGGCTTCTTCAGCGTCGCCAATGCCGACGCCCTCTATCGGGTAATGCGCGTAGCCTCGGCGAGCGAGCTCGGGCTGGTCATGGCGCAGGTCTGCCTCTTCGGCGACGATCCGCAGGCGCCCTGGTTCGACGAGAAGAAGGTCTGCTACTACACCGAGACCGACAATGCGCGGGCGGTTTTCGATTTCCTGGCGCAGCCCGGCCTGCGCGCGGCGCAGCTCTCCGGGCTGGAGCCGATGGCATTGCAGGACCTGGGTTCGGCGAAGCATCAGGGTGAGCTGCACACGCTCGGACTTCTGATCCTCCTGCATCGTCTGCGCACGCTCGACGTGGAAGCGATCCCGGCGTACGTGGACATCGAGCGCTTCGATGCGCAGACTTTCTTCGAGGAGCGTTCGCGTCCGCTCGCCTTCGAGGACGTCTGCGGCTGGGACGTGGCGGAGCTGGCGCGCGACCTGGCCGTGCTGGTTTCGGCGGACTCCGCGAAAGACCTGACCCCGCTCAAGCCCTTCCGCGCGCCCGGCCATGACCTGCTCTTCCCGGAGAAGGAGGCGGCGCGGCTGGCGGTGCTCGATACCGTGCTGCGGGCGGTGCGCGCCGTGACGTCGCTCGGTTCGCCGATCCTCTACGAGCAGGACGGGAGGAGCTGGCTGCGTCACGGGTACTTCGTGGCGCCGCTCGACCTCGTGGTCCGGCGCACCGACGACGTGGCGCGCTGGTTCTCGGAGCGGCAGGCGGCGCAGGGCGGCCGGTCCACGCCGGAGGACCTGCGCGATTTCCACGTGTGCGTGGGCGGCTTCGTGGACCTCCGGCCGCACGCGCTGGTGTGCACGGCGAAGAACGATCGCGAGCCGCTGGCGGGCCGGGTCTTGCGCGCGCGCGACGAAGCCGGGCTGCGGGCGGCGTTGGCGGCGGTGGAGCCGTACGGGTTTTTTGCGACCGCCGGGCTGGTGGCGCTCTGTTTTCGGCTGCGCGCGCTCGCCGGTCTGCTGCTGGAGTCGCTGCTGGAGCTGGGCACGATGCAGGACTGGCTGTGGCAGATGCCGCGCGACGCGAGCGGGCACATTCTCCTGGTGCCGGGGGTGGTGGAGGCGTTGCGCATGGTCTCGGAGGGGCTGGAGAAGACGACCGGCACGTCGGCGCTCGACGGGCTGTGGGGCTACGAGCGGCGGCCCGCGCCGGATCGGCGGGGGGAGGTCGCGTTCCGCAAGGGCGAGACCCGGCGTGTGACGCCGTTTAACGGCGTTTAACAGCGTTCAACGTCGTTTAGCTGCGCCAAAGCCCCCCCCCCCCCCCGCTACCCACGCCGTTCCGCCGCGCGGAGCAGCGCGTCGGCCCACGCCGCCTGCGCGGGCGAGAGCGGCGGCGTCGGCTCGCCGCGATAGTCCAGGACTTCACCGTACCGCCCCTCTTCGTAGACGCGATCGAGCGCGCTCTGCAGATCCACCGCGCCGTCCGCGTCGCCCCGCAGGAGCGGGACGGCGAGGCGCGGCAGCCGCTGCGCCAGCGGAATCGGATAGAGATCGAATTCCGCTCGGTTCGGCGCCCGACTCAGACTGTCCAGGTAGTAGAACTCGCCCGCCTGCCGCTCGGCACTCTCGGGGACGGCGGTCGTCCAGGCGCCGGCACGCAGCAGGTCGATCTCGATCAGGTTTACCTCGCTCGCGAGCGTCTCCCGCTGCTTGCGCAGGTACAGTTCCCGGCCCGCCCCCCCGCCGCTTTGTTCGACGGACTCAGGATCTCGATCGCCGTCACTACCCGATGGCCCTGCCGGTCCCAGATCTCGACCCACGCCTCGCGGAACTCCGCTTCGGCGATGCGCACGCGCACCGGCGCATCGCTTTCCAGCGTCGCGGTTCGCGCTCCCTGCGGTGAACGCTGGAGGATGGTCAGATCCGGGTAGACTCCGCGTCCGCGCTCCGCCACCGCCTCCACCAGGACGCGCTCGTTGCAGCGGGCATAGTAGCGGGCGCCGAGCGTGCGGTTCAATTCGTTGCGCAGGAGTGCCGCCAGCGTATTGTGGATGTCCAGCCAGCCGGCCGGATCTTCCAGGTACGGGTCCATCCCGGGGAAGGGGGAGCGCATGGTACGGGTCCGTCCTCCAAGGAAGCGCACTCGGTCGCGACCGCGCCGCCGCGCAACCGCCCGCCGCCTCTATTCTACCGGGGGCGCGCGCGATTGCGCGCAGTTTTTCGCGCCGCCTCCGGCTTCCCCTACTTCCCGCCCTTCCCTGCGTCCCGCAGCCGCGCGAGCTCCGCGAGCACCTCCGCGCGCTCCGACCACGCCGGACCCGCCAGCTCCAGCGCCCGCTCCAGGTCCGCCGCCGCGTCGGGCCACCGCCCGCCCCCCTGCGCCTCCCGCGCCGCCGCCCGCTCGACGTAGGCCTGCACGAAAATCCCGCTCAGGCGCAGCGCGGCGCTCATGTCCACGTCCTCTCCCTCCGCGTCCCCGGCGCGCCGCCGCAGCCGCCCGCGTTCGTACCAGCCCATCTCGTAGTCCGGGTCGCGGAGCAGTACTTCACCGTAGTCTGAAATCGCGCCCGCCGTTCCTTCGGCGTCGCCCCGGGCCGCGCGGATCGCCGCGCGGTGGCACCAGGCTTCGGGCAGCCGCGAGTTGATCGCGAGCGCCCGCGTCAGGTCGGCTTCCGCGCCGGCCAGGTCCTTGCGCTCACGCCGAAGCGCCCCGGCCAGGATCCAAGCTTGCACCGAGCGCGGATGGATCTCGAGCGCACGCGCAAAATCCGCCGCCGCGCCCTCCAGGTCG
>JACRIP010000020.1 GCA_016220045.1 Planctomycetota bacterium | reverse complement strand
TGGCGGGATAACGCTACGCTACCGCGTCGGCTCCGTAATCGCCCAATCACACAATCGCCAAATCGCCCAATCGAAGCACCTCCAGACTTGCGCTTGGGTTTCGGGCGTCGCCCGACCTGTGTCTCTGTGCCTCTGTGGTTCAGTCGTCGTTGCGCAGTACCGGACATGCACCCTGGGAGAAGACTTGCTTACCGCCCGTCGCGCCGGTAGGATCATGCTCTGGCGTAGCGCATGGCCGCGCGCGGCGCACACCTTTCCCCCGCTTCTCTCGGGAGCTGCGTACATGTACAACCCGATCCATTCCGACCAGGGCATGCTGGCCATCGAGGGCTCGACCGCCGAGCGCCTCGCCTTCATCCGCAAGGTCTACGGCCATTTCCTCGGCTCGCTCGCCATCACCGCGGCCGTCACCACGGCGGTCATGACCTCGGCCCCGGTGCTCAATCTCGCCGGGCGCTTCTGGGTCGTGTGGATGCTCCTGTACCTCGGCCTGTCGATGTGCTCCGGCTGGATCGCCCGCCAGGGCACCGGCTTCGGCTACGCGCTCCTCGGTCTGCTGTCGGTCGCCACCGGCCTCTTCTTCGGCCCCACCATCCTCTTCTACGCCAAGGTCGGCGGCGTCGGCATCGTCGCCAACGCCCTCATCCTCACCGGCTCCATCTTCACCGGTCTCACGGCGTACGTCTTCATCACGCGCAAGGACTTCAGTTGGATGGGCGCCGGGCTCACCGCCGGGCTCTTCCTGCTCATCGGCGTCGGCATCGTCTCGATCTTCGTGCCGATGGGCAACACCACGAATTTCCTCATCACCCTCGCCGGCGCGGTCCTCTTCTGCGGCTTCATCCTCTACGACACCTCGAACATCCTGCACAACTACCGCACCGACCAGTACGTGGTCGCGACGGTGGCCATCTACCTGGACTTCGTGATCCTCTTCATGAAGATCCTGCGGCTGCTCGGGCGCGGGCGCGACTAGCGTTCCTTCCGCGCATATCGGAACGGTTGCTCGCGGAGGTAGGGGCGGACCCCGGTGTCCGCCCCGACGCCGACCTGGGGGATTCGCGGAGACTGGACACGAGCGCCGTCTGCGCGGCGGACGCGGCGGAAAAGGCGGAGCATGGACGGCGTGGTCGGCCCGGGACCGGAGGGAGGCGACCCGCGGCCGGGGCGGCGCGCCGTTGGGCCGCTCGACGCCGCGCTCGAATTCCTGGCGCGCGGCGATTGGCGGCGCGCCGACTCCTTCGCCCGGCAGGCGCTCGCCGCCGATCCGAGCGACGCGCGGGCGCACACCGTGCTCGCGTGGAGCGCCTTCGGCCGCGACGATCTGCCGCTGGCCGAGCGCGAGTTCCGGGCGGCGCTGGCGCTCGATCCGGAGTGCGCCCAGACCTACCACCTGCTGGCGCTCACGCTGTGGCGGCTGGGGGCGGTCGGGGGCGCCGAGGCGGCCTTCCGCAACAGTCTGGCGCTCGCGCCGGAGGATGCCGGCGTTGCGGCGGACTACGGAATGTTCCTGATCGAGGGAGGACGCGGGGCGGAGGGGGAGGAGCGGCTCCGGACGGCGCGTCGGCTCGAGCCGGAGCGGCAGGGGAGCCTCTACTACCAGGGCGTGTGCGCGGCGGCGGGGGGCCGGCCGGAGGCGGGCGAAGCGGCGTTTCGGGAGGCGCTGCGGCGTGCGCCGGAGGACACGGCCGCGTTGCGGGGCTTGGCGGAGTCGCTGCTGGCGCAGGGTCGGCCGGGGGAGGCGCTGGACGCGGCGGCGGCGGCCGTGGGGCGCGATCCGGAAGGGACGGCGAACCGGCGGGTCTATCACCGGGCGCAGGGCGGGGTCGGCGGGGGCGTTGCGGCGGCGGCGTTTCGCATCCACGCGTGGTTTGCGGCGCGGCGCCCGGCGGCGAACCTGCACCTGGTCTCATGGATTCTGCTCGCGGTGCTTGCCGCCGGACTGGTCGCGGAACGGCCTGGGGACCGTTGGCTGGCGGTGCTCTTGCTCCTGGCCTGGGGTGCACCGGGCGCGGCGTACCACGGCGTGGAGCTGTACCTGGCGTGGAAGACGGGCCCGCGGGGGCGTCGGTAGGGTATGCGCCGGGGGCGGCGCGGGGACCGAGTGGAGATGGTGCGCATGGCCACGGCAAGCGCGGGAGTTCGGCGGTCGCGGACGCGGGCGGCCTGCCCGGGGATGGCGCTCGCCCTGTTGCTCGCCGGGCTGGGGCTGGCGCTGCCGCTCGGCGCCGACGGTCCGCGCACTGTGAAAGGGCGGACGGTCGAGCAGTGGGCGGCGCGTTTGGAGAGCGCGGACGCGAAGGAGCGGGGGGAGGCGGCGGCTGCGATCGAGTGGCTGGGGGCGGGGGCGGCGCCGGCGCGAGAGCAGCTCGCTGCCCGGTTGGTGGACTCGGATGCCGGGGTACGCAGCGTCGTCGTGCGGGTGTTGTCGCGCCTCGACGACGACGGGTGGAACCGGGTCGTCGCGGCGGCGCGCGAGCCCGGACACCGGGCGCGGACGGAGGCACTGTACGCCCTCCAATCCACGCGAGAAAACCGTGCAGCCGATCTGATCCGCTTGCTGGACGAACCGGACGAGGCGATCCGAAAGGCTGCCGTCGCCGGCCTGACCTCGCTTGGCACTCGCGGGCTGCCCGACGTGAACGCCCTGCTGCGGGCGCCGGACTCCGCATCGCGCTCGGCGGCGGCGGGAGTGCTGGCGGCGATCGGGCCGCGCGGAAGACTGGCGCTGCAGGAGGCTCTCGGCGACGAAGACCCGGCCGTGCGCGCCGCCGCGCTGGCCGGCCTGGCCGAGGCGGCGGGGGGCGGCGCGGAACCGGGGCGGCGCCTGCTGGCCGCGCTCGACGATCCGGACACGGGAGTGCGGCGCGCAGCGGCTACGGCCTTCGCCCGACGCGCGGATCTGGGCCAGGTCGAGCCAGCCGAGTTGGCCGCCGCGGCCGAGAGGCCGGACCCGGCGCTGCGTTGCGCGATCGCCACGGCCTGCGCCGGGCGCTCCGATCGGCGCGCGGAGCTTCTGCCGCTGCTCCAGCGCCTGCGGGCCGACCCCGCTGCCGCCGTCCGGGCTGCCGCTCTGCGCTTCGAGGTCGACCTTCCGGGCGGGGAAGGCGAGGAGGCTGCGTCCGAGCTACGGAATTCGTTGGAGGACCCGGCGATCGAGGTCCGGGTGGCGGCCGCGAGGGCACTGGCGGGCTCGGCCGCGGACGCCGAGCGGGTGCTGCCGATCCTGGTCACGGGCCTGGAGGCCCCGGCCGTGGCCGTGCGCCGCGAGGCGGCAAGCGCCCTGGCGAACCTGGGCGAGGAGGCCGCGGCCGTCGGCGGACGCTTCGCCACCGCGGTCGCCACCGCCTTGGTCTCCGGCCTGGCGGACGCGGATGGCGAAGTGCGCGCGAGCGCCGGCGCCGGCTTGGGAAGTTGCCGCGCTGCCCCCGCGATCGCGATTCCGGCGCTGGCCCGGGCCCTGGTGGACCCCGAGCTTGCGGTCCGCGTCGCGGCGGCGCGTGCGCTGCCGAACTACGGTGCGCCCGCGGCCTGGACCCTCGCAGCGATGCTCGGACTGCTCGCGACGGTCGAGGCGAGGCAGGAATCGGTAGTGGCGGAGGGCTGGGCAGAGTTCGGCACAAGCGCTTTTCCCGCGCTGCGCGCCGCGGCGTGCGGGCGTGACCCGGTGCTGGCGCGGCGCGCGGTCAAGGTGATAGGTAACATCCCCGAAATCTTCGGTCAGGCGGTCCCGCTGATCCTCACGCTCCTGCCGGGGGCGGACGACCGGCTGCGCGAAGCCTGCAACAAGGCCTTGAGGGAGTGTCCTCCGGAGTGCCTGCCGGCGCTGCTGGAAGCGGTCGTGCGCAGTCGGGGGGCCGTGCGGCAGGATCTGACGCGCGTGCTGGCGGAGGTGCGAGCGGTCGACGAGTCGGTGATCACGGTGCTGTTCGAGTTGCTCGGCGATCCGGACCCAGAGGTCGTGGCCTCGGCCGCGTTGGGGATCGCCCAGCGGGGGACCCGGGATGCGCGCACGCTGCCGGGATTGCGGCGGCTGGTGACGGCGTCGGACTTGCCGATGGAGGTGCGTGAGGCGGCGGCATGGGGACTGGGAAGACTCGGCCGGGAGGGGTGCAGCGTCCTGCGGGTGCTCTTGCGAGAAGGCTCGTTGGAAGAGCGGCGAGCCGCAGCGAGTGCCCTCGGCGGGACGTTGCTGGGGCCGGGAGAGTTTGTGGCATACGCGCGTGCTCTGGGCGACGCGGACCCGGAAGTCCGGCGGCGGACCGCGATCGGGGTCCAGTCCGTGGGGGACCGTTCGTTGGGCGAGGTCCTCCCCTTGCTGCAGCAGTCTCTGACGGATTCCGAGCCGCGAGTGCGTCGCGCCATCCTCTTTGCGTTGGCGCGGGATGACCGCGCCGCGCGTGCGTGCGTTTCGCAGATCGTCGTCCTGATAGACGACGGGGATCCCGAAGTTCGGGCACAGGCGATCCAGACCCTCTGGGGCGTGGGCCCCGCGGCGGCGCCGGCGGTGCCGCGGCTCATTGAACTCCTGCGTGGCGACGATCCGGACCTGGGGTTCAGGGTCGCCGGGGCGCTTGCGGCGATCGGTCCCGCGGCCCAGCCGGCGGCGCCGCTCTTGCGCGAGCAACTCCAGAACGGGCATTGGGCTGGCTCGTTGTTCACGCATCTGCACGCCATGGCCCTGTCCGAGATGGGGGGCGAAGCGGAGGACTCCGTGCCCACGCTGGCGGGCGACGTGGTGAGCCTGGATGCCCTGAAGGCCTATCATGCAGCGCAGGCGCTGGTCCAATTCGGTCCCGCGGCGCAGCCGGCGGCCCGTGAACTGGCCGCGGCCCTGACGGCCGACTACTGGCCGGTGCGGTCGGCCGCCGCCGAGGCTCTGGGCACGATCGGTCCGGGGGCAGTGGATGCCGTGCCGGAGCTGCTGATCGCCCTCCAGGATGCCGTGGACGGCGTGCGGCGCGACGCCGCGCGGGCGCTGGGCGCCATCGGCCCGGCCGCCGCCGCCGCGGCCCCCCGGCTGGAAGACGTGCTCAGGCATCGACCTGAGTTCGAACGTGCGGTCGCCGCGCGGGCGTTGGAGCGACTTGGACCCGAAGGACGGCAGCGGCTCATCGGTGCGTTGGCGGATGGCGAGGAGCAGGTCCGCGTCGCGGCGGCAGGGGCGCTGCGGGACGCCGTGCCGACATCGGCGGAGGCCGCGAACGCGCTTGTCGGCGCTTTGCAGGACTCTTCGCCCGAAGTGAGGCAACTGGCCGTCGCCGGCCTGGCGGAACGGGCGACGATCGACGGGCCGACCTGCGCGGCGCTGCGCGGCGCCCGCGGCGAGGGCGACGCCGCCACGCGCGTCGCCGCGGCCCGCGCCCTGGTCCGCTCCCCGCACTCCGTGGCCGCGCTGGACGTCCTGCTGCCGGGCCTGCGCGAAGAGCAAGCCGAGGTGCGGGCCGCCGCGGCCGATGGGCTCGCC
>JACRIP010000109.1 GCA_016220045.1 Planctomycetota bacterium | reverse complement strand
TTCGATGACCTCGCGTGCGAGCTGCAGGATATCGATTTCGCTCGGATTGCCCACGTTGACCGGGTCGTGCTCGTTCGAATCGAGCAGGCGCTGGATGCCGTCCACCAGGTCGCTCACGTAGCAGAAGGAGCGGGTCTGGCGCCCGTCGCCGTGGATCGGGATCGGCTCGCCGTGGAGCGCGGCGTTCAGGAATTCCGGCAGCGCGCGCCCGTCGTGCAGGCGCATGCGGGGGCCGTAGGTGTTGAAGATGCGGATGATCCGGGTGTCGAGCTTGTGGAAGCGGTGGTAGGCCATGGTCATGGCCTCGGCGAAACGCTTGGCTTCGTCGTAGACGCCGCGCGGCCCGACCGGGTTCACGTTGCCCCAGTACTCCTCAGTCTGGGGATGCACCAGGGGATCGCCGTAGACCTCGGACGTGGAGGCGAGCAGGAAGCGCGCGTTCTTCTCCTTGGCCAGGCCCAGCGCCTTGTGGGTCCCCAGGGAGCCGACCTTGAGCGTCTGGATCGGGTATTCCAGATAGTCGCGCGGGCTCGCGGGGGAAGCGAAGTGGAGTACGGCGTCCACCGTGCCCTCGAGGAAGATGTACTCGGTGACATCGTGGTGGATGAAGCGGAAGCGCGGATGGCCGGCGAGGTGGGCGATGTTGTCGGTATTGCCGGTGATCAGGTTATCGATGCAGATGACCTGGTCGCCGCGGGCGATGAAGGCGTCGCTGAGATGGGAGCCGAGAAACCCGGCTCCGCCGGTGATGACGATGCGCACGCTGACTCCTTCCAGGGCTCGCGCCGAGAGGTCGGGTCGGGAAACGGTCGGGGAAGATAGCACCGCCGCGGCGCGCAGGTCAAGCGAATAACCCGGTGACGAATTGCGTCGGTCAGCCGGGCCGCCGCTGACCGGGGGTGTCAGGTGCGGGCGTCCTCGACCACCGATCGCGGCCTCCCCGCGCTTCCGCGAGAGGTCAGACTGCGGGCGGCGGGCATCGTGCAACTCGTTTATCCCATGCAGGTTGCGACATCGCTCCGGGAATCGGAAGGCTCCGGAGTCGCGCGCCACGGCAAATCGTCGCGCCCTCAAGTATCGGCACTCCGCTTGCGGGAGGTCGGGTGTTCCTCGACCACATCTTCTGAGGAGGATCCCTGGGGCGGGGGGGACCCGCCGCGAAGCTCGATGCATGAACTACATGACTAGATGATGGGTGTCCTGTCCGAACGCTGAGACCCGCCAACTTTTTTGGAAGCTCGAACCATGAATAAGCACGCGCAAAAGAATCGTACGACCCGGAGCGCTTTCACGTTGATCGAACTCATGATCGTCGTCGCGATCATCGCCATTATCGCGGCGATTGCGATCCCCAGCCTGCTGCGCAGCCGGATCTCGTCGAACGAAGTGTCCGCGGTGGGCACGCTGCGGAGCATCGTGACCAGCGAGAGCACGTGGCGCCAGAACGACACCGATCGCAACACGATGAGCGACTACTGGACGGCCGACGTCTCCAGCTTCTATCGGACCGAATCGGCCCCGGCGGGCTCGGGCGTGGGCGTGGCGGTGCTGGATGTCGCCGTGGCCCAGGCGGATGACGCCAAAGCCGCGGCCGGCGCAGCCACCGCGGGCGCCGCCGTACCGGGCGCGGGTGTCAGCGCCGCCGGCCTGATCGCCCTGACCCGCACCACTTCCAAGTCCGGGTACTTCTACCGCGCCATGACCAAGAACTTCGCCGGCACCAACTACGCCGCCGACCCGGACGGCAACGGGCAGAGCTTCACGAACACCGGCGAGTTCGGCTTCCAGGCCCGCCCCGAAACCTATAACTCCACGGGCGTCACGACCTTCATCGTGAACGAAGCCGGCGTGATCTACGGCCGCGACTTCGGCGACGCCCTGGCCGCCAACGGCGACCTGTGGCCGGACCCGAACCCGGCGAGCGTCGGCTGGCGCGTAATGCAGTAGGCCGGACGAATCCTCTCTACACGACAGCACGGGGCGGGGCCCATCGGCCCCGCCCCGCCCCAGGAGCCCGGCACCCGGGACGAAACGCCGATCCTTGCATGATGAACCGGATACGCAGACGATACCCCTCGGCCCGGCGGCCGGGGTTCGTGAGGTGTGCCCTCGCACGGTGCGGGGGACGAGTACGTTCTCGGCTAGCGGTTGTTTGGATGGGAGCCAGATCATGTTGAACCGTTGGATTCGGCGCTGCATGTCCCGGGGCAGGGGCTTCACGTTGATCGAACTCATGATCGTCGTGGCGATCATCGCGATCATCGCCGCCATCGCCATCCCCTCGCTCTTGCGCGCGCGCATTTCCTCGAACGAGACCTCCGCCGTGGGTACGCTGCGCAGCATCGTGACCAGCGAGAGCACCTGGCGGCAGAACGACACCGATCGCAACACGATGAGCGACTACTGGACGGCCGACGTCTCCGGCTTCTACCGCACGGAATCGGCGCCCACCGGCTCGGGCGTCGGCGTGGCCGTGCTCGACGTCGCGGTCGCGCAGGCGGACGACGCCAAGATTCCCGCGGGCGGCGTGGCCGCCGCGGGCGCCGCCATCCCCGGCGCCGGCGTCAGCTCCGCGGGCCTGATCGCCCTCGCCCGCACCTCCGCCAAGTCCGGGTACTTCTACCGCTCGATGACCAAGAACTTCGCCGGCATCGCCTACGCCGCCGACCCGGACGGCAACGCGCAGCTCTACACCAACACCGGCGAGTTCGGCTTCCAGGCCCGCCCGGAAGTCTACAACTCCACCGGCGTCACCACCTTCATCTGCAACGAAGCCGGCGTGATCTACGGCCGCGACTTCGGCAACGCCGCGGCCGCCAACGGCGACGTGTGGCCCGACCCCAACCCGGCCTCCAAGGGCTGGCGCGTGGTTCAGTAAGCCCTGCAACCGGCGACGCGCGCGGGAGAGCACCGAGGGCCCTCTCCTGCGCCGTCGCCCGGGGGAGACGGCGGACCGCGGCCACCCGCCCCACTCCGCAGGGGCCGGTTCGGATCGTCCCCCGTCGCCGGCCCCTCCCGCGGCGTCTCCGCCCGTCCGCCTCCCGGCGTCCCGCTGCCGTGCCCGCCCACCGGCCGCCCGCTGCGGCAGCCGCAACCCACTGCGATCCGAGTTTTACATGATGCGCACCCGCCGACTTCGACACATCTGCCGGGATCGCCGCGCCTTCACCCTCCTCGAAATCATGATCGTGGTCGGAGTGCTCGCGGTCATCCTGGCGATCACCATCCCCAGCTTCCTCCGCTCGCGCGTCGTCGCCAACGAGGCTTCCGCGGCGGCCACGCTGCGCAATATCGTGACCCTGGAGTCCACCTGGCGCCAGAACGACGTCGATCGCAATTCGATCTCCGACTACTGGACCGCCGACATCTCGGGCTTCTACCGGATCGAGCTCACTCCCGACGGCAGCAACACCGCGGTGGCCATGATCGATGCCGCCGTCACCGCCGCCGACGACAACAAGGAAGCCGCCGGTGCCGCCACCGCCGGCGCCGTAATCCCCGATACCGCCCAGCCCGCCGCCTCCCTGCTCGCGTTCACCCGCAACTCACCCCGCTCCGGGTATTTCTACCGCGCCCAGATCATCGACAACTCCACCGTCCCCGCCACCGCCTACCGCGCCGACCCGGATGGCAACGGCCAGACCTGGACGAATACCATGGGTTACGGATTTCAGGCCCGCCCCGACGTCTACAATACCAACGGCGTCAGCACCATCATCATCAATCAGGCCGGCGTCACCTATCAGCAGGACTTCGGCAGCAATCTGGCCGCCAATGCCCAGAACTGGCCCGGCGCCAATCCGACCTCCGCCGGCTGGCGCGTGATCCAGTAGTCGCCGCAGCACAACCTGCTTGACAGCCCCCGGCCCGCGGCCTTAGGATGGGTGGAGAGATCCTTGGCACCTTTCCCCGCGCTTCCGGAGAGCGCCCCGATGCGTACCCCCGCCCCCGGGCTCGCCCCCCTCCCCCGCCCCCGCCCCCGCCGCCCCGCCCGGCACTGCGCCGCGGCCTTCACCCTGATCGAGCTCATGGTCGTCATCGCGGTCCTCGCGATCATCCTCGCCATCACCGTGCCGAGCTACCTGCGCTCCCGCATGGTCGGCAACGAGGCCTCCGCCTCCGCCACCCTGCGCAACTTCGTGACCCTCCAGGCCACCTGGCGCCAGAACGACGTGGACCGCAACTCCGTCGCCGATTACTGGACCGCCGATGTCTCAGGTTTTTACCGTATCGAAGCCTCCCCTGCCGGCTCGACCCAGATGGTCGCCCAGATCGATGCCGCGATCGCCGGCGCCGACGACAACAAGTTGAGCGCGGGCGCCGGCGTGGTCGCCGCCCCCATGCCCGACAGCGGCATCGCCCCCGCCAGCCTCCTTGCCTTCATCCCCACCGCCTCCAAGTCCGGCTACTGGTTCCGCGCGCTGGTCAATGACCTGTCGATCCTCCCCGGCGCCGCCTACGCCACCGACCCCGACGCCAACGGCCAGGCCTGGAGCAACACCGCGGGCTTCGCCTTCCAGGCCCGCCCCGAACGCTACAGCTCCACCGGCCTCAACACCTTCATCGTCAACCAGGCCGGCGTCGTCTACAAGCGCGACTTCGGCACCAACCTCCCCGACAACGCCGCCAATTGGCCCGCCGCGAACCCGGTCACCTTCGGGTTCGGTCCCGTCCAGTAGCCCGCCCGCACGCCGCTACGACCCCCGCCGCGTGCTCAGGCGCCGCAGGTTGCGGAACACGCTCTGCAGGTAATCCAGGATCGTCCGCTGGTTCGCCAGCTCCGCCGCGCCCGGCGGCCCGGCGACCGTTCCCGCTCCCGCTCCCGGTCCCGCACTCCCCCCGCCGCCGCGCCCCTCCAGCAGCCCGCAAACCTCTTCCAGGTACCCCTGCCCGCGCCCCGTGGGCCGGCCGCACAGCCCCGCCCAGAGCAGGTGCCGTAACGCCTCCAGGAAGTACCGCTGCGCCCGCCCCTCGTTCCCGGCATTCACTTCGCCCACCGCCAGCGCCACCCGCGCGTGCCCCTCCTTGAAATGAAAGCCCGGCTCCGGGTCCACGAGGTCCCGATCAATCGGGTAGGTACCTGGTGTCACGCCCGGACGCAGACTGATCTGGTCCACCACCCCGGTGAAGAGCTCCCCTTCCTCCTCCAGCAGCGCGCGGAACTCCGCGGTCCGGTCCGTCAGCCGCAGCAGGGCCTGGACCGCGTCCCGCCCCATGCGTGCGGCCTCGGCCTGCGCGCGCGCCCCGCCGCCCAGCGACTCCAGCCGGTC
>JACRIP010000108.1 GCA_016220045.1 Planctomycetota bacterium | reverse complement strand
CTTCGAGCAGGGCATGGACGACGACCTTAACGTCTCGGCCGGACTCGGCACGCTCTTCGACTTCGTGCGCGACGTCAACCGCGCGCTCGACGCGGGCGACCTGGGTGCGGCGGCGGCCGGCGGAGCCGGGGAGGGCGCGGGCGCGGGGCGGGCCGCGGTGCGCGCGGCGCTGGCCGGGTTTCTCGAGGTGTTCGGCATCCTCCCGCCGGCGGCGGTCGCGGGCGCGGACGCGCTCACTCCCGAGGAAGCGGCGCTCCTCGCCGAGCGCGAGGCGGCGCGTGCGCGCAAGGAATGGGCGGCGGCCGACGCCCTGCGCGGCCGGCTCAAGGCGCGCGGCATCACGATCGAGGACGTGCCGGGGGGGAAGACGCGCTGGAAGCGCGGGTGAGGCGCCGCCGGCCCAGGCAGACGAACCGCCCGCAGTGTCAAGCACCGTAGATCGACCAGGCGGCTCGTTTGTAGTTCCGCCTTCAGGCGGAACGATGGGCCAATTGCGATTCGTCCGCGGCGTAGGCTCCGCCCGAAGCGGCCGGCGCAAAAGGCAGCGAGCACGGGCCCTCCGCGCGGCACCTCACGAAAACCGTTCTGTCGGGGCCCTCCCTTGTGGCCGCCCCATCGTGGCCGACCCAGCAACGGTTGCCGACCTTGCCACCATGGGGCGGGCACAAGGCCCGCCCCTACAAACACCGCGGGTTCTGCGAGAGCCACCGCCCATTCCCCCGCCCGCAGATCCGCCACAGGTTCACCAGGTTGATCCCGAAATGCGCCACCACCGGCGCCGCCAACGTCCCCGTGCGCTCGTAGAGCGCGCCGAGCGCGAACCCCATGACGACCGCGAAGCCGGTCCACGGCACCAACCGGCGTTCGCCCGGAAGGTGCAGCAGCCCGAAAAGCAGGCTTGCGCCGACCAGCCCGAGCAGCGGCTGCAGCGCCGCGCGAAAGAGCAGCTCCTCCCCGACCGCGCTCGCCGCCGCCGCCAGCAGCACCTCGCCCGCCGCGAGCGGGCCCAGGAGCTCCGCGAAGTACGCTTCCAGCGCCCGCACTCGGGCGAATGCCCGAGCCGCTCCGGCCGACGCGAGGACCACCGCCGCCGCGACGGCCGCCCCCCACGCCGCACCGCGTGCCGCCACCATGGCCTCCGCCGGCGCCAGGGCCGCCCGCCACCGCCCCGACGCCGCGATCACCCCCAGCCCCACCAGCGCCATGCCCGCGTAGAAGGCGACCACCAGCCACGCGAACCGCCGGCCCCCCATTATGAGCCCTTCGCCCCGCTCCCGCCCCCGCTGCCCCCGCCGCCGCTTCCGCCTTCCGCGCCGTGCGCACCGCCGTGTCCGACGTGGCCGGCCTGCCCGGCGACGTGCGCCGCGCCGCGCCGCCGCCGCGCCGTCCCTTCCTTCGCCTCCCGCTCTTCGTACGCATCCACGATCGCCTGCACCAGCGGATGCCGGCAGATGTCCAGCCGCGTCAGGTGAATGATCGAGAGCCCGCGCACGTGCTTGAGCAGCTCCGCCACCTCCACCAGTCCCGACAGCTTCCCCGCCGGCAGGTCCATCTGCGTCACGTCCCCCGTCACCACGATCTTCGACCCGTTCCCCATGCGCGTCAGGAACATCTTCATCTGCTCCGAGGTCGTGTTCTGCCCCTCGTCGAGGATGATGAAGGCCCCGTCGAGCGTCCGCCCGCGCATGTACGCCAGCGGCACGATCTCGATGATCTCGTTGTCCATCAGCCGCTTCATGTGCGCGAAGTCCATCAGGTTGCTGATCGCGTCGTAGAGCGGCCGCAGGTACGGATTCACCTTCGCCTGCAGGTCACCCGGCAAAAACCCGAGCCGCTCGCCGGCTTCGACCGCCGGCCGCGTCAGCACCAGCTTGCGCACCAGCCCGGCGCGCAGCGCGCTCACCGCGCGGCAGACCGCCAGGTAGGTCTTCCCCGTCCCCGCCGGCCCGAGCGCGAACACGATGTCGTGCTTCTCCATCGCCTCCAGGTAGCGCTTCTGCCCGTCGCTCTTCGGCGCGTACACCGGCGCGTGCACCAGCCCGGCCGACGGCCGGCGCTCCCGCGGCTGCCCTTCCTGCAACCCGAACACCATCTCCTCGACCTCTTCCAACGCGATCGACCCTTCGGTCCGGATCTTGTCCAGCATGTTGCGCAGGATCGAATACGCCTGGTCCACCTGGAACTTCACCCCCTGGATGCGCAGCAGGCTGTCGCGCGCGAAAATCTGCACGTTGAAGGCGTTGCGGATCAGCCGCAGGTAGCGGTCGAAGGTCCCGAAGAGCTTCGCCGTCTCTTCCTGATTCTGCAGTTCGAGGGTCTTCTCGGCTTTCATCGGCGGCAGCTTTCGTTGGGGAGGGACGGCGGATCAGCTTCGCGTCGGCAGCGCCAGCACGCACAGGTACGCCGCCGGCACGCTCGCGAGGAACGAGTCGAGCAGGTCCAGCACGCCTCCGAAGGCCGGCAGGAGCGTGCCCGAATCTTTCACTTTCGCGTAGCGCTTGACCAGCGATTCCGACAGATCGCCCACCTGCCCCGCAATGCTCACCACCGTGGCCAGCACCAGCATCGCCGGGAAGGAGTAGTGCACGAAGAGCGGGGAATTCGCCCAGATCGCCCAGCCGACCAGCCAGGCGGCGGCCAGCCCGCCGACCGCGCCTTCTACGGTCTTCCCGGGAGAGATCACCGGGGCGAGCTTGATGCGGCCGAAGGTCTTGCCGGCGAAGTAGGCGCCGGTGTCGGTCATCTTGCTGACCAGGACGACGAAGAGGCAGAGGGCCTCGCCGGGCGCGGGCAGGGCGGCGCGCGCGGTCGCGGCGACGGCCTTGCCGGCGGCGGCCCCGAGCGCGCGCGGGTCGATGACCGGCGGCAGCGCGGTCGCCCAGGCGTGCGGGTCGAAATCGCGCAGGCGCAGCGCGAAGCTGAGCGGCAGCCAGATGTAGATCAGGCCGAAGACGAGCACGAAGAGGCGCGGCACGGTCCCCGGCTCCGAGACCGTCATGTGCTGGGTGAAGGCGCCGCCGACCACGAGAAAGAGGAGCAGCATGGTCCAGGGCACGTCGCGGCCGCCCGCCCAGTTGACTTCGACCCAGTTGAAGAGGACGAGGAGGACGCCGGCGGTCACGCCGAGCGCCGTGGGGAGCCGGCCCCAGCCCGGGGTCATCATCGTGTAGAACTCGGCAAGTCCGCCGGCGACGAAGAGGGCGATGAGGAAGGTGAAGCCCAGGTCGCTGGCGTAGGCGTGGTCGAGCGCGAGCAGGGCCAGGACGCTGCCCAGCAGGGGGACGCCGATGCGCAGGCGGGTGGATGTCACGTGGGCACCTCGAGGGGACAAATGCGGACACGGAATGTGAGGAGACGGGAGGATTGTAGATTGGAGAATGAAGATTGTAGATTGATTTCGTGGGGCGCGGGTTCATGCCGACAGGAGCAATTCCGTTTTGGCCGGGCAACGGTGGCCGGACCCGCGCCTGGACCGCGCGGGCAGGTCGCGGCCGCCCGCCACGCGCCCGGCAGCACCGCGGTGCGTCCGCCTCGGTACGCCCACTCGGCGCGGGAGCCTCAATCTAGAATCTTCAAGCTGCATTCTGCAAGCAGGTCGCGCGGTCTCACCGCTCTGCACGCGTGCCCCGCGTTGCCCGGCCGGATTCGCCCGTCGCGCCGCCCTAGTGTCCTGTCAACATCGATTCTTCCGGTCGGCGTAGGGGCGCCTCGTGAGGCGCCCCGAGGGGCCACGGATTGAACGACCCCAAGCAACCACGTTGACGGGACACTAGAGCCCCCCGAACCTCCGCTCGCGCGCGGCAAACGCCCGCAGCGCCTCATGGAGCTGCGCGCGCTTGAAGTCCGGCCAGGCGATCTCCGGCAGCCACAGCTCCGCATACGCGATGTGCCAGAGCAGGAAATTCGAGATCCGGTGGTCGCCCCCCGTGCGGATCAGCAGGTCCGGCGCGGGCGCCTCCGGGTCGTACATCGCCGCGTCGAGCGCGGCCTCGTCGACGGCGTCCCACGCGCGCGTGCCCGCCGCCGCTTCGCGCGCCAGCCGCCGCGCCGCGTCCACGATCTCCTGGCGCCCGCCGTAGTTGAGCGCCAGACACAGCACCGTGCCGGTGTTGCGGCGCGACAGCTCCTTCGTCTTCGCCAGCTCCGCCAGCACCGCTTCGCCCAGCGCTTCCAGCCGGCCGATCGCGGTGAAGCGGATGTTGTTCGCCAGGATCGTCGGGCGCTCGTTCACCATGTAGCGCCGCAGCAGCTTCATCAGGAAGTCGATCTCCGCCTTCGGCCGCTTCCAGTTCTCGGAAGAGAAGGCGAAGAGCGTGAGCCGGCCGATGCCGAGCGCCGCGCATTCCTCGGTAATTTCCCGTACCGAGCGCGCGCCCTCCTCGTGGCCCTTCACGCGCGGCAGGCCGCGCGCCTGCGCCCAGCGCCCGTTCCCGTCCATGATGATCGCGACGTGCCGCGGCAGCTTGTCGCGCGCCGGCGGGTCGCTTGCCGGGGTCTTCGCCATGCTCTCTCGCTCTGAACTCGCCGGGAACGCAGGGCGCCGCACGACGCTCGCGACGGAACGCTCGCGCGCCGCGGGTCGACGGTGGCGGCCACGCGGCGTCCCGTCGGACTGGGGACTTTGGACCGTCGGACCGTCCGACGTGGGACTACGTCCCCGCGATCCGCACCCCCTCGACGATCGTCTGTTCGCGCTCCGAGCCCACCGACACGATCTGGACCGGCACCTGGAGCGCCTCCTCCAGGTAGTCCAGGTAGGCGCGCGCCTCCGGCGGCAGGTCCACGCGCCGGCGCACGCCGCCGGTCGGACGCCGCCAGCCCGGCAGTTCGTGGTACACCGGCCGCGCGCCCTCCAGCGCCTCCACGTCGGCCGGGAACTCCTCGGTGCGCCCGCCGCCGGGCAGCTCGTAGGCCGTCGCCACCCGGATCGCCGGCAGCTCGTCCAGCACGTCCAGCTTGGTCACCGCCAGCGCGTCCACGTCGTTCAGGCGTACGCTGTATCGGCACGCGACCAGGTCGAACCATCCGCAGCGCCGCGCCCGCCCCGTCGTCGCGCCGTACTCCTCCCCCTTCTCGCGCAGACCGCTCCCCAGCGCGTCCGCCAGCTCCGTCGGGAACGGCCCGCTCCCCACCCGCGTCGTGTACGCCTTCACCACCCCGATCACCTGGTCCACCCGCCGCGCCGGCAGCCCGCACCCCGCCGCGATCCCCCCCGCATCCGAGTGCGAACTCGTCACGTACGGATAGGTCCCGAAGTCCACGTCGAGCAGCGTCCCCTGCGCGCCCTCCAGCAGGATGTCCTTCCCCTCCTCCGATGCGTTCTGCAGGAGCGTCGCCGTATCGGTTACGAACGGCCTCAGGCGTTCACGGTATCCTTCGTACTCGGCCAGCACCGCCGCCCCGTCCAGCGCCTCGCCGCCGTATACCGCCGTCGCGATCCGGTTCTTCTCCGCCAGCACCGTCGCGAGCTGCGCCGCGAACCGTCCCGGATTCAGGAGATCCACCACCCGGAACCCGATGCGCGCCGCCTTGTCCATGTAGCAGGGGCCGATCCCCCGCCCCGTCGTGCCGATCTTCCCTGCGCTCCGCCGCGCCTCCGCCAGCTGGTCGTGCTGCTTGTGATAGGGCAGGACCAGGTGCGCCCGGTCGCTCAGGCAAAGCCGCCCGGCCCCCACCCGCACCCCGCGCCCCTCCAGCTCCGCGATCTCCGCGAAAAACTGCGCCGGGTCCACCACCACCCCGTTGCCGATCACGCAGCGCACCCCCGGGTGCAGGATCCCCGAGGGAATCAGGTGAAGTACGTACTTCTCGCGCCCGACCACCACCGTGTGCCCGGCATTGCCGCCCCCCTGGTAGCGCACGACGAAGTGCGATCCGCGCGCCAGGAGATCCACGATCTTCCCCTTGCCCTCGTCCCCCCACTGCACCCCGATCACGCAGGTAACGGTCATCGCGCCTCGCTTGCTCGTCGTCGCTCACTCATCTTTGATCGCGTGCCAGGTCACGGCCGTTTCCGGCGTCTCGAAATCCGCGCCGCCGGTCTCGCGCGCGCGCATCACCCCGCTCTGGTCCACGAAGAACAGCCGCTCGCCGGTCACGCCGTACGCCTCGGGCGCCGCCATGCACCACCACGTGCCGCTGCCGGCGCCGCCCTCGACGTGCGGGCCCGCCCCCGCCGCCCCCCCGCCCCCCTCGGCCTCCGTCGCCCCCAACGTCAGCCGGTACCGATACCCCGCCACCGGCACCGTCGCCAGCGCCGGATCGATCCGGTTCACCAGGGCGAGATCCGACAGCGTGCCCAGCTTCCCCATCGATTGCTGGTACGCCACCTGCTGGTCGCGGATCAGCCCCAGCGTCGAGATCGCCGTCGCCTCGTGATTCAGGATCCGGCTGCGCCGCAGGATCGGCAACGCCACGAAAAAAAGGATCCCGAGAATGATCAGGAGGATCAGGATCTCGATCAGCGACAGTCCCCGCATCCGTTCGGGCGGCGGTCGCCGCGCCGGATCATGGTTGAGCATCGGTCCTCGCGCCTCGCGTCCGGCCTAGGGCAAATCCCCCGTCCAGCCCCCCCTCCCCGCCTCCCGGCAGCCTAGTGATTGCCCGCCTGCTGCGCCTCCGCGGCCGACATCGGCTTCACTTCCGGCATCGACGAGCTCAGTACGATCGAATCCAGTCCCAGCGTGATCCGCTCCACCCCCTCCCGCACGTCCTGCGGCAGGTCGGTGCGGCCCTGCACCGCTTCCATCAGCCGGTCCGCATCCGCGTCCAGCCGCTTCAGCTTCTCCTCGCGGTCCCGCAGCCGCGCCAGGAGCGCGTTCAGGTTCGTCGCCACGTCCTGCAGGTAGTCGTTCTTGCGCAGCTTCACTTCGAAATTGTAGTCGCCCGCAATCATCCGCCGCAGCGACTTGCAGAACCGATAGGCCGGTCCCGCCACCCGGTGCGACAGCAGCACCGTCACCAGCCCCATGAAGAAGGTCAGCAGGATGATGAAAATCGCATTGTAGCGCAGCAGGTCCGAGAGCTTCTTCACCGTGATCGACTCGGGATCCACCGAGGTCTCCCGCGTGATCTGCAAGCCCACCCACAGCACCACCAGGATGATCAGCACGTACGCCAGCGTCATGATCAGCCAGGTCGACAAGTACCGCCACTGGTACTCCCGGTCGATGATGAAGACCCGGCGGCGCGGCGTCATTTCGGCCGGCAGGTTCGCATGCTCGTCCATCCACGCTCTCCTTGGTTCCCGTGTGCTGTGCCGTGTGCGTTGCGATGACGGTTGCTACGAGGCGGCGCTCCGCCGCTGCGTCATGTCCGCGACGAAAAGGTCGAACAGCGGCAGGCTGTCGTGCGGGCCCGGCGCCGCCTCCGGGTGATACTGTACCGAAAAGGCGGGCAGCCGCGTATGGCGCATGCCCTCCGCCGTCCCGTCGTTCAGGTTCTTGTGCGTCAGCTCCAGCCCGGCCCCGGCCAGCGTGTCGGGATCTACGGCAAAGCCATGATTCTGCGCGGTGATCGCCACGCGTCCGGTGCGCAGATCCTGCACCGGATGGTTGCCGCCGTGATGGCCGAACTTCAGCTTGAAGGTGCGCGCACCGCACGCGAGGCCGAGGAGCTGATGCCCCAGGCAGACGCCGAACACCGGAACGCGCTCCAGCACCGCCCGGATCGCCTCCACCGCGTAGCCGAGCGCCGCCGGATCGCCCGGTCCGTTCGAGAGGAAGATGCCTTCCGGGTGGTGCGCCAGCAGCTCGGCGCCCGTCGCGCGCGCCGGAAACACCGTGACCTCGCAGCCCGCGCCGACGAGGTAGCGCAACAGGCTCGACTTGACGCCGTAGTCCACCGCCGCGACGCGGAAGGGCGCGGCACCCGCCGCCCCGGCCGCCGCCGCCGCCGCTGCTGCTCGTGCTGGGGCGGATGCCGATGCCTTCGCCTGCGGCTGCGCCGGCGCCCACGGCGCCACCGGCCCGCGCGTCCAGCGGTACGCCGTCCGGCAGCTCACCGCGGTCACGAAGTCCGAGCCTTCCATCTTGGGCGCGCGCCGGGCCTTCTCGACCAGCTTCGCGTCGTCGTGCTCGACCGTCGACAGCACGCCCATCAGCGACCCGCGCACGCGCAGGTGCCGGGTCAGCGCCCGCGTGTCCACGTCGTCCAGCCCGAGCACGCCGTGGCGCGCGAAGTACGGCTCCAGGGCCTCGGTCGCCCGGAAGTTCGACGGCGCGCGGCAGAACTCGCGTGCCACGATCCCCTCGGCCTGCGGGCCCGCGTCGCACTCGGCGTCGTCCGGGTTCACGCCCACGTTGCCGATGTGCGGGCAGGTCATCACCACGATCTGGCCCTTGTAGGAGGGGTCGGTGAGCACCTCCTGGTAGCCGGTCAGGGTCGTGTTGAAGACCACTTCGCCGATCTTCTCGCCCGGGGCGCCGAAGCCGTGTCCGGTGAAGACCGTACCATCTTCGAGGGCGAGCTTGGCGAGCATGAGGATCGACGCTCCGCGGGGCGGGTGCGGCCTGGTTCAAAGTGGGGTGACACTACCTGCCCGCTCAGGGTGAGCAAAACGGGGACATGACCTGAATTCCTGCGGGGGCTTGCGGCCATCGGGGGAGGTCGCTGGAATTCAGGATCGTGTCCCCGATTTGCGGCCGATTTGAACCAGGCCGCGGGCACGTCCGGCGCAGCGCCCGAACTCCTTGCGCCGCAAGGGTATTCGGGCGGGCCGCGGGAGCCCTTGATCGGCGGGGAATTATACCCGGCGGGGGCTTGCGGGCAAGAGATTTCGCGCCCGCCGCGCCCGCCGCAGCCGCGCCAGCAGCACCGCGGCGATCTCCAGATCGGCCGGCGTCGTGATCTTGAGATTGTCGTACGCGCCCGGGACGACTTCGACCGGCCGGCCCGCCAGCTCCGCCAGCGCCGCGTCGTCGGTCACCTCCACGCCGTCGCGCCGGGCGAGCGCGAACCCCTCCTCCAGCCACGCGCGCCGCAGGATCTGGGGCGTCTGCACCTGCCAGATCTCGCGCCGCGGCAGCGTTTCCACCACGCGCGACCGGGCGTCCACGCGCTTGAGCGTGTCCACCGCCGGCACCGCGAGCACCACCGCCCCGCAGACGCGCGCCCGCGCGATCGCCGCGCGCACCGCCGCCGCCGGCACGAACGGCCGGACCGCATCGTGCACCGCCACCAGCCGGCAGGCCGGCGACAACGCCGCCAGCCCACACTCCACCGAGTCCTGCCGCCGCGCCCCGCCCACCACCCAGGCGGTCACTCCTCGGCGCTTAAGGTATGAACCGTAGAGAGCGGTCAACGGCCCGAGGTCGTCGGCGTGCAGCGCGAGCACGATCTCGCGGACCTCCGGCACCTCCCGGAATCGGTCCAGGGTGTGGAAGAGGATCGGCCGCCCGCCGACCTCCAGGAGCGGCTTGTGCGCCCGCGTGCCCATCCGCTTGCCGATCCCCGCCGCCGGGATCACCACGCCGACGTCGCGTCGCATTATTTTGTCTTGCCCCCGAATTCCTTGATCAGCTCCCCGTACCGCGCGTCCTTCCGCAGGTTGTCCAGGTCGCTGTCCTTCCCCGCCCAGTCGAAGTCCTTGAACCCGGTCTCGAACGCCTTGCGCAGGTGGGCCAGCGACTTGTCGAGCTGCCCCCAGAGCGAGTAGATGCACGCCAGGTTGTACCACGCCCCGTCAAGCTGCGCATCCAGCTCCACCGCCTTCTGGTAGTCCTTCTCCGCGAACTCGTACTGCTTCTTGTTGATCCACTCGTCGCCCCGGCGCTGGTACTCCTTGCCCTTCGTCAGCGGGATCGCTTCCGCGTCGCGCCGCTGCTTGGCGGCCGTGAGCTGCGCCCTCAGCTCGTCCGCGCGCCCGGATTTCGGCGCCGCCTTCAGCGCGCGCTCCAGGTAGAGGATCGCCCGCTCCAGGTCGCCGCGCTTGAGCTGCAACAGTCCCAGCTCCGCGTACGGCTCGCCGGTCGGCTGCGCCAGTTGCGCGGCGGAGTAGAAGTCCTCCTGCGCGAGCTCCAGCTCCCCCTTGGCCACGCGGTAGCGCCCGCGCGCCAGCAGGATGTCGCTCCGGCGAATCCCCGAGGCAAGGGCGGCCTCGAAATCCGCCAGCGCGGCCGCGTCGCGTCCGGCGGCGACGTTCGCCTGCGCGCGCACCAGGAGCGCCGTGCCGAACTTCGCGTTGAGGCCGAGCGCGGCGGCGAGGTCCCCGTCGGCCCCGGCCGCGTCCTTCGTCGCCAGCCGCGCCTCCGCGCGCACGCAGTAGGCCAGGAGCAGGATCAGGTCGGTACCGGAGGAGGGCGCGGACGCGCCCGCGGCCCCCGCCGTGCCGCCGCCGCCGGCGGGGGCGCTCCCGGCGCCTTCCAGCGCGGCGTCGCATTCCTTCAGCGCTTCGGGGGCATTCCCGAAGCGCAGGAGTCCCTGCGCGCGCCGCAAATGCCCCTCGCGATGGCGCGCGTTCTGCTTGAGAAACTCCCCCAGCCGCTCCACCGCG
>JACRIP010000106.1 GCA_016220045.1 Planctomycetota bacterium | reverse complement strand
TCTTGGACTCGGCACGGGAGCGGCTCGACCCGCGGGTGCTGTACGACGCGCGGGTGACGGTGGAGCTGGGGGGGAGGTAGGGGGGGAGTCCTGCCGGCCCCGCGGGAGCAGGGCAGGCTCCCACGTCCGACGCGGTGTGCGATCGGGTGCATGTCCGCATTTGCGAGTGATGCGGAAGGGCCACGAAGGGAGAACGGGAACACGAAGGGCCACGAAGGACCACAACGTGACGACTCGGCTCGCGCAGGTTGGTCGGCCGCAGCCTCCATTCGTGGCCCTTCGTGTTCCCGTCTCTTCGCGAGCCACTGGGGCCGTGACCGGGCCTGCAGCAGGAGGTACCGATGCCGACGACTGCCCGGGATCATGTGGAGTCGATGCCGCTCGCCGCCGAGGCCGTCTACACCATTCTTCATCCTGACCATCTCCACGGGCTCGCGGCAACGGGGAAGCCGGCGACGCTGCGGGTGAGGAAGCGGTGGGTGAAGGCGCACGAGAATTTCCTGAAGGCGCGGGCTGCAGGGCTGGACGTGGCGGTGCTCTACGCCGATGCCGCGAACGACTGCTCGAAGCTCCTCTACTGGGGCAAGGTCACCGAGCTGAACATCGATGCGCACGGCAGCGCGTACACCGTGAGCGAGCTTCGGCCCATCCGCGGGCGCCGAACGCAGGAACTCGTGCTCTCTGGGACCGGAGCCAGGATCGCGGAGGGCTACCTCCGGGACTATGCCGTCATTCTCACGCCGGGCTTCATCGAGTCGCCGGCGGCGAAGATCCTCGCGGCCGCGAACGAGCCGATCACCCTGTTCTCGTTCGGCTACCATGGCTGTGGTGGCGCAACGCCGGCACTGACGCGGGCCGTTGCAGCAGCAGAGGTGCTGCGCGGATTCCGCCCTCCGCTCTGGGTTGACATTCGAATCAATCGCTCGGTGCGCGCCGCGGGGTTCCGCGACGATGCATTTCACCGCCTGCTCGGGGACAACTACAGGTGGATACCTGATCTCGGAAACCTGGCAATCCAGGACGGCACGGACGGGATTCGGATCAAGAAGCCCGCCGCCGCCACGGACCTGCTCGACTCGGCCCTTGACGACACCGCGCGCCGCGTGATCTTCTTCTGCCACTGCGAGATCCCGCGATCGTGCCATCGGCACGAGGTCGCGAAGCTCCTCGTGCGCGCGGCGCACACCCGCGCTGCGAGCGTCCGCGTCGTCGAGTGGCCCGGAGGCGACCCGATCTCGATCTCGTGGGAGGTCACGCTCGCGGTGTTTCGGAAGATCGCGAACGGCTCGCTGCGCAGGATCCGCATCGAAGATGCTTCGCGCCTGGCGGAGGCGGCCGCGCTGCCTTGGGGCTCCACTGTCGACCTCGTTTGCGACGGCGAGTCACAGCAGCAGCCCGTCGGCCCCGCGCGCTTCGACCAGGAGGGCGCGTACCTCCCGATCCTCGACGAGGACGATGCGACGCGGGGAGCGCTACAGGAGGGCGGGTACACCGCCGTCCGTGCGTGACGCGCATGGTCGTCAAGACCGGACGAGGCGTGCAAACGTCAACGAGATCCGCGCGCGCTTTCCCGTCTCGGATGATTCCTGCTCGCCTTGCCCCTGCCCTCATTGCGCCGCCGCCGCCCTCGATCCCGACCCTCTCGCTCAGCGCGATCATCCCGCACTCCTGGCACAGGCCGGAGTACGGAGCTGCATTCGGTAGTGGCTGGGCATCAGAGGTTCCCCCGCACGCGCGGGGATCCCGACCGACAGTCCACGTCGCTCACCGCACGCACGGCGCGGAATAACCACTTCCTTCGAAGATCCTCTCCCGCTACAATTCTGCGGGAAGGGCCGGGGATCTGCGCCGACTCCGAGGGAACGCGTTCGCGGGTCAGGATTCCAGGCATGACGACCGAAACCCAGAGGATCCTCCAGCAGGCGCTGCGCCTTGGGCCCATGGAGCGCGCGCAGATGATCGAGGCCCTCCTCCGGAGCTTCGATGAGTCCGAACACTGGGCGAACGACGTCGCCTGGGCCGCCCAAGCGGAAGCCCGCATCGACGCGTTCGAGAACGGAAAACTTCAGGCGGATACCGCAGGTAACATGTTTCGCCGCCTCGACCGAAGATGAAGATCAACGTACTCTCGTGCGCCGAAGCAGAGTTCGTCGAGGCCGTTGAGTACTACGCGCGGGAGCGTGCCGAGGGCGGCTACGTATTCACTACCGAAATCAACCAAACGTTCGAACGGATCGCGCAATCTCCCGAGGCGTGGCCACGATTCTCAGCCCCGCTGGCGCAGTTCCAGCCCGTTCATCGAAGGGGAATCGGCACATGCGCAAGCCTCCGCTCAAGCTGGAGACCCTGACCGTCAACCAGCGCCTGGGGATTCTCAAGGACGTCTGGGAAAGCCTATCCTCCACGCCGGAGAACATTCCGCTGACGCATGAACAGAGAGCCGAGTTGGACCGGCGGCTCGATGAGGTCGATGCCGACGACACCACGGGTGTTCCCTGGGACCAGGTTGTGCGACGGATACGGCGACGAAAGCGATGATGCCGATCTTTCGCTCTGCAGCAGCCGCAGATGTCGAAAGCGCCTACATCTGGTACGAAACGAAACCCGACTGGATGGGCTCGGGGAGGAGTTCGAGGAAGACCCCGAGGACGACGAGGACAGCGATGAATAGGCCCCCGGTGGGACCCGTCTCGACCGCCACCCGGTGACGTTGAGCGCCGGCGCGACGCGGCGCCGAGATCACTGGGCCACTCCCTGACCGAACTCGGGTGTGCCGGACGAATCTCGCTGAATTGACGGCCCTCGCGGCCCAGGGCGAAGCGGAGCGGATCGAGTTCAAGCGCTCCACCGGCCAGCTCACGGAAGGGGTCCGGTCGGTCTGCGCGATGCTGAACGGCGTCGGCGGTTTCGTGTTCTTTGGCGTGCGTGACAACGGCGAGTTGATCGGCCAGGACGTCGCAGATCGGACGCTTCAGGAGGTGGCGCAAGAGACTCGCAGGCTCGAGCCGCCGGCCTTCCCCGATCTCGAGACGGTTGCCCTCAACAGCGGCAAGACCGTGCGGGTGATCCGCGTCTCCGGCTCCCGGCCGGGCCCGTATCGCTACGACGGGAGGCCGTACATCCGCCATGCCTCGACGACGATCCTGATGTCGCAGGACGAATAAGACCAGCGACTGCTGGAGAAGTTCCATGGCACGCGCCGCTGGGAGAACGAGTCGGCAATCGCGGGCGTGCGCATCGCGGACCTGGACGCCGACGAGATTCGCCGGGCCGTGGACACGGCGGTGGCCGCCGGTCGCCTGCGCGGCGTGCGCGGGCGGAAGTTGGAGGATTTGCTGCGCGGCCTCGGGCTGATGGTCCGCGGAAAACTGATCAACGCCGCAGTGGCGCTGTTCGGGAAAAGCCCTGACCTGCAGGCCCACTATCCGCAGATGGCCGTGCGGCTGGGGCGCTTCCGCGGCACGGATCGGCTGGCGGACCTTGCCGACAACCGGCAGTTCTGGGGTCACGCCTTCGAGCTGCTGGGGAGGGCCGAGTCGTTCGTGCTCGACCACCTGCCGATCGCGGGCAACGTGCCGCCGGGGCGGATGCGGCGCGAGGACCAGCCCGCCTACGCGCCACGTGCGCTGCGGGAAGCGCTGGCGAACGCCTTCTGCCATCGCGATTACTCGATCGGGGGCGGCGCCGTCACCGTGGCGCTGTATGACGATCGTCTGGAGATCGCGAATCCCGGAGCTCTGCATTTCGGCCTGACGCCCGAGAAGCTGCTGCGCCCGCACGAATCGCGTCCGTGGAACCCGGTCATCGCCGAGGTCTTCCACCGGACGGAGGTGATCGAGCGCTACGGCAGCGGCACGCTGAACATGGTGGACTGGTGCGGGGAGAACGGGAATCCTCCGCCGGTGTGGCGGGTGGAGGCGGGCACGGTGACGGTGAGCTTTGCGCCACGGCCAGGCGCGGCGGGGGCGAGCGCAGCCCCTCGCTGGTCAGAGTCGTGGTCAGAGTGGCGGAAGGGGTCGGTCGCCTACAAGGCCCTGTTCGGTTTGCGCCCCGGCCCCAAGTCCCGATCCGAGTTAGTGGCGGTGGTCGGGCACAAGACGGTGACTCGAGCGCTGCGCCTTGCGCTGAAGGACCTGCTCAAGGCGGCGCTGGTCGAGTATACGATGCCGAGCAAGCCGAACAGCCGGCTGCAAAAGTACGCGCTGACCGCCAGGGGCCGGGCGTGGCTGGAAACGCGGAAGGGATAGGCAGTCGGAATCGCGTCGGCACGAGTGGGGGGGAGGCGAGCATGCATTACGGCGTTGGTGGTGCACTAGTGCGACTTCAAGCTCTATTCCGTAGGTTCACGTAGGGGCG
>JACRIP010000113.1 GCA_016220045.1 Planctomycetota bacterium | reverse complement strand
TGGGTGCATGTCCGGTATTGCCGACGCGCTTGTCCCATCGATCGCCGCCCACGTGACGCGGAGTACTGGGTCGCCGCAGCGGGCGTACCTTGGCGGCAGCACGGCCTCGGTCGTCCTCGTATCTCGTACTCGTACTCGTACTCGAACGCCCTGGGCATTCGAGTACGAGTACGAGATACGAGGACGACCGAGGCCGTGCTTTCGATGCGTGCGGCCGGTAGGGTCGAGCAGCAAGAACGGACCTGCACCCTCGGCGGTTCTCGCCGTTGACACCACCCCGCCCCCGCGAGTAAACTCCCGCGGCACGAGGCGCCCTCGGCCGGCGGTCCTGCCCACCGATCACCGGCCACCGATCACCGGCCACCGACCACCGGCCACAGGCCCCCGACCGCCTCCGTCCCCGGAGATCGCATGCTAGAGCCCGATCGCATCCTGCGCGCGCTGCTCCGCGCCACCCAGCTCGGCGCCGAGGCCGCCCTTTCGGAGCGCGCGTGGGCCACCACCTCCTTCAAGGAGGCGCAGTCCACCGTCAACCTCCACGCCGAAATGTCCCGCCGCATCGTCACCTCCGGCGACACCGCGGTCCAGGAGATCATCCTCCAGCACCTGCTCTCCGCCGACCTGCGCGGCTGCCGCGTCCTCGCCGAGGAGGATACCTCCAGCGTGCGCGAATTCCGCCCCGCGCCCGGCGCCCCCACGATCTTCATCGACCCGATCGACGGCACGCTGACCTACGCCGCCGGCTCGCTCACCTGGGAGGACACCGCCATCGGCGCCGGCTACGCGCCCGCCGTGGTCGAGCGCGTCAAGGCCCTCACCGACCGCCGACTCTTCGGCATGGTCCTCGGCGCGACCCTTCCCGGCGGCGGGCTGCTCTCCGTCTGCGCCCTCCCCGAGCTCGGCATCGTCTACCATGCCGCCGACGGCAAGGCCTTCAAGAACGGCGCCCCCTACCGCCATGACCGGCCGCCGCGCCCCACCCGGGTCGTCGTCGGCCCCCGCCTGCTCGATTCCTCGGGCAGCCGCGCCCAGCCCTTCAACGAAGCCAAGATCGAAACCCGCCTCTCGGGTTCTCACCCGGGTGCGCTCTGGCGCATCTTCGAAGAGGACTGCACCGCCTTCGCCGCCATCTCGAGCGCCTTCGACGCCCAGTTCGCCTCGGTCGTCGGCCGCGCCGCCGGCCTCCTCGTCGTCGACCGCCAGGGCCGCGACTTCTCCCCCACCGACCTTATCCGCCGCACCGACAGCATCGTCATGGCCTCCGCTCCCGACGAGCGCGACCGCCTTTGCACCGTCTTGCGCCGCTACGCCTGAGCGCCGCCCGCCGCTTTTCGATTGTCGATTCCCTCCCCCGATCGCATAATATCCCCCCCTTCGTGGCTCTTCGTGGCCCTT
Organism: Planctomycetota bacterium; assembly: GCA_016220045.1. Taxonomy (GTDB): domain Bacteria; phylum Planctomycetota; class MHYJ01; order WSZJ01; family JACPWG01; genus JACRIP01. Next base: position 7,070 of record JACRIP010000113.1, on the reverse strand, counting down.
CGTGTTCCCGTCCCCTTCGTGGCCCTCCCCTCCTTCCCCCCCTTCGTGGCCCTCCCACCCCATGCCGCGCATCGACACCCCTATCGTCAATGTGGTCATCGGCACCGCCGGCCACATCGACCACGGCAAGTCCTCCCTCGTCCGCCGCCTCACCGGCATCGATCCCGACCGCCTCCCCGAAGAGAAGGAGCGCGGCCTCACCATCGACCTCGGCTTCGCCCCCTGCACCCTCAAGGACGGCCGCCGCGTCGGCATCGTCGACGTCCCCGGCCACGAGAAGTTCGTCAAGAACATGGTCGCCGGCTCCACCGGCATCGACCTCGTCATCCTCCTCGTCGCCGCCAACGACGGCGTCATGCCCCAGACCCGCGAACACCTCCAGATCATGCAGTTGCTCGGCGTGCAGCGCGGCATCATCGCCGTCACCAAGATCGACATGGTGGACCCGGAGTTGACCGCCGTCGTCGTCGAGGAGGTCCGCGACCTGGTCAAGGGCACCTTCCTCGAGTCCGCCCCGATCTGCCCCCTCTCGGTGGTCAGCGACGAGGGCTTCGCCGCTTTCTGGGACACCCTCAACCAGGCCATCGCCGCCACGCCCCCGAAAAGCACCGACGGCGCCTTCCGCATGCCCGTCCAGCGCGTCTTCTCGGCCAAGGGCTTCGGTACGGTCGTCACCGGAATCCCCCTTTCGGGCCGCATCGGGCTCGGCGACGTCGTCGAGTTCCTGCCCCTCGGCCGCACCGGCCGCATCCGCGGTCTCCAGGCCTACAAGGCCGACGTCAACGAAGTCCGCGCCGGCCACTCCTCCGCCCTCAACGTCGCCGACATCGACCACAACCTCGTCCAGCGCGGCTTCGTCGTCGCCACGCCCGGCTACTTCTCGGCGCGCACCAGCGTCGAAGGCCGCCTCCAGTACCTGAAGGGGTTCAAAGTCCCGCTCGATACCCACATCCCCATCCGCTTCCACACCGGCACCGCCGAAGTGATGGGCAAGCTCGTCCTGCTCGACCGCAAGCAGGCCCAGCCCGGCGAAGAGGTGCTCGTCCAGGTCCTGCTCGATGATCCCGTCACCGCCGCCCCCGGCGACTTCTTCGTGGTGCGCCACCAGTCCCCGACGATCACGCTCGGCGGCGGCAAGATCATTTCCTCCTTCGGCCGCAAGCTGCGCCGCAACCGCCCCGAGGTGCTCGCCGACCTGGAAGAACGCGAGCGCGTCATGAACCAGGCCGAGCCCTCGGTGGAGTATACGGTGAAGGCCGCAGGCGCAAAGCCGCTCACGCGCGACCAGATCACCCACGCCTCGGGCCTGACCGCCGAGCGCGCCGCCGAGATCCTGACCTCGCTGACGACCAAGGGCCGGCTCCTGCCGCTCCACGCGGGCACGCGCTTCGTCCACGTCGAGGCGCTCGCCGCGGCGCGCGCGACCGCGCTGGCCTCGCTCGCCGCCTACCACCAGGAGCAGGCGCTGCGGGCCGGCATCGAGCGCATCCCCTTCCGCGCGCGCCTCGATTTCGATCACGACGTGTACGACCTCGTCCTGGCGGAGCTGCTGCGCACCGGCGCCGTGGTCGAGGAGAACGGGTTCCTGCGGCGCGCGGAGTTCGGGGTGAAGCTGAACGAGGAGTTCAAGCGCCTCGCCGCGACGCTCGAGGAGACGCTGCTGGCGACGCGCTTCGCGACGCCGCGTCCGGACGAGCTGCCGGGCCTGCTCAAGACGACGCCCGAGAAGGCCGCGGGCGTGCTGCGCATCCTCCTGGAGGGCGGCGTCGCCGTGCGCCTCAAGGACGACGTGCTCCTGCACCGCCGCATGATCGACGAAGCGCGCGCGCTCCTGATCAAGCAGATCGGCGAGAAGGGGGAGGTGATCTCGGGCGAATTCCGGGACCAGCTCAAGACCACGCGCAAGTATGTCATTCCGCTGCTCGACTGGTTCGACGAGCAGGGCGTCACGGTGCGCGACGGCAGCCGGCGCGTGCTCAACCCGAAGCACGGCGCATGATAGGGCGAACCCCGGATGCCCGACTACACCGAGGACCCCGATGTCCGGCTCATGCTGGCCTTCCAGCGCGGCGACGAGGAGGCATTCGCCGCCCTGGTGACCAAGTACCAGCGCAGCGTGCTGGGCACGATCTACCGGTACACGGGCGACCGCGACGCCTGCGACGACCTCGCCCAGGACATCTTCGTGCGCGTCTGGAACGCGCGGGCGAGCTACGCGCCGAGCGCGAAGTTCGGCACCTGGCTCTTCCGCATCGTCACCAACATGTGCCTGAACGAGATCCGCGACCGGCGCCTGCGCCGGACGCTGCCGCTGGTCGAGGACGATCTCCTGGGCGCGGGCGCCGAGCGCGCGCACGAGCGCCCGACCCAGGTGGTGCGCCGCGAGGAGCTGCGCGAGCAGGTGCGCGAGGCCCTTTCGCGCCTGCCCCCGAACCAGCGCCTTGCGTTGATCCTGGACAAATTCGAGGACCTGTCGTATGAGGAAATCGCCGCACGCATGAGCCTGACCACCATGGCCGTGAAATCGCTCCTGTTTCGCGCGCGCGCCAGCCTGAAGGTCGAGCTCGCGGCGTATCTCGACGTCAAGCCCGACTGACGGTGGACGGTGGTCAGTGGTCGGTGGTCGGTGAAGGGGTGCCAGTGACGACTGCCCCTGCACGCGGCGTTCATCTTGCCCCAGCAGCTCCAAACTTCCAAACCCCTAAACCCCCAAACCCAACTCGTCGGAGGAGGCCATGGTTCGTTCGTATCGCATCTCCCTCGCCGTGATGTCCCTAGCCCTCGCGCTTTCCGCCGCGCCGGCGCTCGCCCAGCCCGCCGCCCCGCCGGCCGATGACGCGGCCAAGATGGAGGCCTTCACCGCCGCCTACGAGGAGGGCATGAAGGCGATCGAGGCGGGCAAGTTCGACGAGGGGATCGCCGCCTTCAAGAAGGCGATCGAGGCGAATCCCGACGACCCGAACCCCTACTACAACGTCGGCTGCTGCTACGCCCGGCTCGGGAAGAAGCCGGAGGCGATCGACTGGCTCAAGAAGTCCGCCGAGAAGGGCTTTGCGGACGTCGAGCACATGGGGAAGGACACGGACCTGGACGGGCTGCGCGAGGAGGCGGGCTACAAGGAGCTGGTGGCCGGCGTCACGGCGGCCGCGGCCGGCGACGCCCCCTCGGGCGCGCTCGCCTACGAAGTCGTCGTGGGCAAGGACCACGACAAGACCAAGGCCACGCCGCTCATTCTGGCCCTGCACGGCAACGGCGGCGATCCCAAGTCGTTCGCCCGCGTGTGGAAGGATCTCGCCGACTCCGCGCGCGTGATCGTGGTCTGCCCGCAGGGTCCGAACCCGACCGGCACCGGGGGATTCACCTGGGAAGGGACGACCCCCGATCAACTCCTTGAAGTGGTCGGCAAGATCGGCGAGGAGTACGAACTGGACGAGGACCGCGTGATCGTCGCCGGCTACTCCCTGGGGGCCGCGGCCGCCCTGCGCGTCGCCTTCGAGGACTCGAACACCTACGCGGGCGTGCTCGCCATCGCCGGCGACTGGAACAGCGAGTCCTTCAAGACCCGGCTGGAATCGGCCAAGCAGAACGGGCTCGCCGTCGCGCTCCTCGCGGGCGAGAAGGACCAGAAGTACATCGCCCAGCTCCGTCAGGCCAAGAAGGACCTCGAGGCCGCGGGCATTCCGCTCTTCTACAAGGAATACCCGATCGGCCACGAATTGCCGCCGAACACGGCGGACGAGATCAGCGCGGCCTACAAGTGGATGGCGGCCCTGCCCCGTCCCAAGCACGAGGCGACGCCCGAAGGCGGCGGCCACGACGACGCCGGCCCCAAGGCCCCGGCGAAGGACGACAAGGGCGGCGCTCAGCCTCCCGCGCCCGGCAAATAGGCCCCCCGTCCAGTGAGCGGCGCGGCGCACGTAGGGGCGTGTCGGGACGCGCCCCTACGTCGCAGGCCGCGGCCGGGTGGTGGCGACCGCTCCCCGCCGTAGGCCGCGCCGTGGATGAGGGGGCATCGACCGCGCTTGCAATCGGGACGCTGCCTGCGCATAATCAGGAGAGAATCTGGTGCGCTCGTCTCCAGGAGAGAATACCCCCATGCGAAAGCGGTACACGATTTCGAACGGCCGCCTGGTGCTCACGCTCGAAGACGCGGAGGAGGGGGGCTACATCGTGACCTCGCCGCTCGATCCCGAGTTGATTACCGAAGCGGAGACCATTGCCGAAGCGTTCGAGAATGCGGCCGATGCCCTGCGCGCGCTCCGACGGTCCCGGGCATCGCTGCTGCGAAGACTCTCCGGGCACTCCGCCAGGGCCGGTAGCCTCTCGTGAGGCGACGGGATCTCGAGCGCCATCTCCGCGTGCACGGTTGCTTTCTGCACCACCGTGGGGCGCGGCACGACGTCTGGGCGAACCCGCTGAGTCTTTCCCAGTCCCCCGTGCCTCGCCACAATCAGATCAAGCGCGGCACCGCGCGCGGGATCTGTAGGATTCTTGGCATCCCGCCCCCTGCGGGGCTGTAGCCCCCCCCCCCCCCTACGCGCTGGTCTCGAACCGCCCGTCCTCGTCGTCATCCTCCTCCTCGTCGCCGGCCGCTCCGCCGGCGCCTCCACCGGTCCCGCCGCGCGCGCCGCCACCGCCCCCCAGCCCGCCAAACCCGCCATCCTCATCGCCGTCGCGCTCGCTTCCGCCCTCCCCCTCCCCGTCGCGCCCGCCGCCGCCTTCCCCACGCTCGCTCCCGGCGCCGAACTTCCCGCCCAGCCCCTTCGCGAACGCCTCCTGCCGGTAGCGCTCCGCCAGTCCGAATGCGCCCTCCGCCTCCAGCATCGCCGACAATTCCTCCAGCGTCCCGACGTCCGGGTTCGGGCCCATCGCCGCCGCCAGCCGCCGTTCCGCCTCCTCGGTGCGCCCGACGCCCGCCAGCAGCACCCCCAGCCGCATCGCCACGCCCTCGCTCAGCGCCCCGCGCCGCGCCGCCTCTTCGTACGCCGCCAGCGCCGCCCGCCCGCGCCCGTCCATGCGCCGGCAGTCCGCGAGCCGCACCCACCACAGCATCTCCTCCGGCTCCTGCCGCGTCAGCTCCACCAGCAGCGCTTCCGCCTCCCCGTACCGACCCAGCCGCACCAGGCACAGCGCCCGATTGTACGGCGCGCATGTGCGCTCCGGCCACGCCTCCGCGGCTCGGGCAAACGCCTGGCCCGCCTCCTCCCACCCGTCGCGCCCCACCGCCGCCAGCCCTTCGGCGAAGGCCGCATCAAACGCTTCCTGCGCCGGCCGCCGCATCGACCCCCACGCGTCGAACCGCCCCGGCGTGCGCGCGAACTTCGTCGGCGACGCCGTCAGGTGGTGCAGGAGCCACTGCGGCTCGATGCACGTCCCCTCCGGATACTCCGCCCACATGCGCCGGACCTCGGCCACCAGCTTGAGCCGGAATTGCACGCGGTGCACCAGGATCTCGGCCCCGTCCTTTTCGACGAAGGGCGAGTCCAGGAGCAGGAGCCCGATGCGATCGGCGATACGCGGCAGGAGGCAGAGCGCGCGGGCATTCGCCGCGATCCAGTCGAGCGCCGGCATCTCGCGTCCCCCCTCGTCGAGCACGCGCGACAGCGTCGCCGCTTCCGTCAGCGCCCGCTCCTCCGCGCGGCCCGCCACCTGCGCCGCCGCCCGCAAGCACTGCGCTTCCCATAGCCGCGCCACCAGCCAGCGGTAGCCCAGCATGCCGGTGCAGCGCGGCCGCGCGCCCCGCCACCATTCGCGGTACAGCAGTTCCGCGTTGCGCACGAACACCTGTCCGCTGACGCGCTCCAGCGTGCCCTCCAGTTCTTCCCCGAAGGCCGAGCGCGGCTCCGCGGCGTCCGCCAGCAGGCCGTCGATCAGGCGCACGCGCGACTCGACGAGGTTGTCGAGGTCCTGGCGGCGGCAATCGCCGGCCACGGTGTCCCGCTGTTCGACGGAGGGCGTGAAGTCGGCGTCGAAGACCAGGCGTCCGAGCAGCGACCCGCGGCGGGCGCGTTCCATGCCGACCAGGTCGCGCAGGAGCGACACGGTGGGCGACACCGGCAGTTCGGCCGCGCTGGCGCCCGCCCGCTCGATGTCGCCGCGCAGGAGCGCCAGGCGCGCGCCGCGCACCGCCTGCCAGGTCAAGGGGTCCACGTCCTCCGGCCGCGGCGCGAGCACGGCGCTCAGGAGCCGCCGCGTCGGCGCTTCCCAGCGCAGCACGTAGAGCACGAAAAGCAGCACCGCGACCCCGATGCCGCACCAGGGGGGCGCGCCGAAGCGGCCGATTAGCGCGTAGGCGCCGAGGCAGTGGAGCACGATGCCGAAGCTGGAGAGGACGCCGGCGAGGACCACGCGTCCGCCGCGCGCGCCGGCGAAGAGCCGCGCCGTGGAGGGGGCGAGCAGGTAGCCGGCGAACCACACCGCGAGCAGGCCGATCACGGAGTTCTTCCAGGCGAAGCCGGAGAACCAGAGGCGGGCGAAGAGCACGGTGGCGAGGGCGGCGCACAGGCCGGCGGCGATGCGGCGCGCCCAGGGCCGCATCCGGTAGAGACCGGAGGCGAGGGCGAGGTAGACGAGGCCGACCGCGAAGTACCCGATGCGGCGCGAGGGCTCCTCGGCGGCGGCGCCGACGTAGAGGCAGCCGGCGCCGATGGTGAGGCAGTAGAGGACGATCCAGATCAGCTCTTCGGGCAGGCGGGTAGCGAGCGCGCCCTCGGGAGGGGGCGGGGGCGCGGCGGGCGGCGAGGGAGCGGGCGCGGGCGGCGGCGGCGGCGGGGAGGAAGGCGGCGGCGGCGCGCCCGAATCGGCCGATCCGTCCCTGGGGGTGGTCATCCGGGGCCTCCGGCGGGGGAGGGGCGATGCGCTGGCGAAGGGGGCATCTTACCATCCGGCCGGGGCGGATTCCCAGGGGGAACTGCGGGGGGGAGGCGGGAGGGGGAGGCAGGTCCGTCGCTCCGCCGCTCCCGGAGGGGCGCGTCGGGACGCGCCCCACCGCCGCTACGACTCTCGACGCGCCGACCACCGCGTGCGGCAATGCCCGAGAGGCCCGCCGGCGCGTGCGGTTCCCTCGGCGG
>JACRIP010000112.1 GCA_016220045.1 Planctomycetota bacterium | reverse complement strand
GGCCTGGTTCAAAGCGGGGTAACACTACCTGCCCGCTCAGGGGGAGCAAAACGGGGACATGACCTGAATTCCTGCGGGGGCTTGCGACCATCGGGGGACGTCGCTGGAATTCAGGATCGTGTCCCCGTTTTGCGGCCGATTTGAACCAGGCCGCAGCGCGGGCGAGGACGCTCGCGCCCCCAGGTCGCTCGTGACCTGGGGCGCCTGGGGGCCGAACGGGCCGGCGTGGGAGTGCCCTCGGCTCAAGCAATCGGCTTGACCGGCTCGGGGCGCGCGGGTATCCTGTCCGGTCTATGACACCCTCGGTCACAGAGCGTACCTTCCGCCTCGAGCAATTCCGCGCCCTCGCCTCCGGCGTGATCGAAACCGCCGGTACGACCTTCCTCCTGCTCCTCGCGGTGCGGGTCTTCGATGCGGGACCGACCGCCAAGGCGTTGATCGCCGCGGGCACCAGCGTCGGCCTGCTCTTCACGCCCATCACCGTGGCCGTGGCCGGCCGCCTCGGCGTGCCCGCCACGCGCGCCGCCGCCGCCCTCGCCGTCCTGCCCGCCCTGCTCTTCTGCGGCGCCGCGCTCCACCCCACCCTGCCGGTCTTCGTCGGCGCCGCCCTCCTCGGCCTCGCCGCCTACAGCGCCCTCGTCCCGCTGCTCACCCAGACCTACCAGAACAATTACCCGGACGCGGAACGCGGCTCCCGCTTCGCCCGCACGGTCATGATCCGCGTGCTCACCTCGGCGATCTTCGGCGCGGCCGTCGGCTGGGCGCTCGCGCGCGACCTCGGGCAGTTCCCCTGGCTGCTCGCGGCCTACGCCTGCGCCTTCGGCGGCGCCGCGCTCTGCCTCTCGCGCTGCCCCTCCCAGCCGCTCCCCGACAACCGCGGAGCCCATCCCTTCCGCGCTCTGCGCTACGTCAAGGAAGACCGCATCTTCCGCATCGCCCTCGCCTCCTGGATGTTCATGGGCTTCGCCAACCTCCTCATGATCCCCCTGCGCGTCGAGTACCTCGCCAACCCAAGATACGGCGTCTCCCTTACATCAGACAAGATCGCGCTCCTGACCGGCGTCATCCCGAGCCTGGTCCGGCTCGTCATGGCCCCGGTGTGGGGCCGGCTCTTCGACCGGATCAATTTCTTTCTCATGCGCGTGCTCGTGAACATCGGGTTCTTGATCGGCATCCTGTCCTTCTTCTGCGGCGAGACCACGCCGTGGCTGGTCCTGGGCGCGATCTTCTTCGGGGTGGGCAACGCGGGCGGGGACGTGGCGTGGAGCCTGTGGGTGACCAAGGTCGCGCCGCCCGAGCGCGTGGCCGATTACATGTCGGTGCATACGTTCCTGACCGGCGTGCGCAGCCTGCTTGCGCCCTTTGCCGCCTTCTGGCTGGCGGCCCACTACCCGCTGCCCTGGCTGGGGCTGGGGTCCGCGGGGCTGATCGCGGTCGCCTCGGCGCTGCTGGTCCCGGAGTTCCGCAGCAAACTCCGCACGCTGCCCGGCGTGGCGGCCGGACCGGCGCTGCCGCAGGAAGGGGCGACGACGGCGGCGCGGCTCCCGGCGCTCGGACCGCTGGTCATCCCCGGCGCCAACACCGCCGTGCTGCGGCTGGCGACCGCCGTGCACGCGCCGCTCAGTGCGCATGCGCCACCTGCCCCCGCGACCGCGCGGGACGCGGCGACGACCCCCGCACCCGCCATCGCCGTCGCCCCGGCGGCAACTCCGCTCGCGCCCTAGGGATCGACGATGGACTCCTGCGCCCCCGCCGACCGCGCCGACGCCGCCGCGCCGGTCCCTCCGCCTCCCCCTCCGGCCCCGCCCCCGCCCCGCCGCCCCTCCCGCTTCGCCGCCCTCGCCTTCCTGGTGCTCGCGCTCGCGCTCATTCCCCAACTCTGGCGCCTGGGCGAACGCGGCATCTGGCTCGCCGACGAGGCCACCTACCTGTGCGAGGCCCGCTGGCTGCTGGGCGCGGCGCGATCCCTGCCGCTCGCCGCACGCTACGCCTGGGTCCGCGCGACCCGCGGCGAGACCGACCCGGCCGCGGCGCGCGACCTTGCCGACCTGCGGGCGCGCATGGAGCGCAACGTCGAATCAGGCATCTACCCGAACTTCTGCAAGAACACCCACTCGGCGCTGCTCGCCGTCGGACTGGCGCTCGCCGGCGACTCGGAACGGGCCGGCTCGTCGATCGGCGTGCTCTTCGGCGCCCTCACCGTGCTCCTCGTGCTCCTCGCCGGCCGTGCGCTCTGGGGCGAGGCCGCGGGCCTGCTCGCCGGCCTGGCGCTGGCGCTCTGCCCGCTGCACATCCTGCTCTCGCGCAGCAACCTCGCCGAAGCCGATTGCACCTTTTTTTTCGCAGCGGCGAGCGCGCTGACGTGGATGGCGCTGACGGGGCGGGGCCGTCCGCTCACGCTGCTCTTCCTGGCCGGACTGGCGACCGGGCTCGCGTTCACGGCCAACAACCGGGTCGCGGTCGCGGCGCCGGCCATCTGGACGCTGTACGCGATCGGCCTCGCCGGCCGACCGGCCGCCTTGCCGGGACTGGACCTGCGCCTGCGCGGGCTGCTCTGGCTTTCGGTCGGCATGCTCCTGCCGCTCATCGCCTGGGAACTCCCGTACACCCTCGCCTGCCGCTTCCTCTGGACGCCCGACGCCCAGGGCTTCCACCCGGGCTTCTTCGCCCGCCAGATCTGGTACGCGACCGGGCAGGCGACGAGCGGTGCGGGCTTCGGCGACCCGGCCTGCCTGGTCGTGTTTCTGCGGGATTACGTGGGCTGGCCGATTCTCCTGCTCGCCGCGATCGGCCTGGCACGCCGCCGGCGCGGCACGGATCGGCTCGACATTTGGGCGGCCCTGGTCCCCATCGCCTGGGTATACGCGTTTTTCCTGACCCGCCGCGAGGAGCAATCGCTGCGCTACCTGATGCCGGCCCTCCCCCACCTCGCGTTCCTGGCCGGAGGGGCGCTCGCGGCCCGCGCACCCGACGCGACGGGCGGGGCGGGCGGGGCGGGCACGTGGGCCGGCGTCGCCGCACCGACCCGGCGGGCATTCGGCGTCGTCGCCGCCTTCCTCGCCCTCCTGACCGGCGCCGCGTTCGGTCCGCGCGAGTGGCTGGAGGAACGCTCCGGCTTCGCTCCGGCCTTCGCCTGGCTCCGCGAACAGCGCCGGCTCGGCCGGGGCATGTTTTATTTTACCGAAGACGCCCAGCTTTCCTGGTACTACGATCCGCCGCGCACGTGGTTGGCGCGCGCGCCCGAGACGATCGAGGGCTTCCGCGTCGCCTACGAGCGGGGATGGCGCCACTGGCTCGTCGGGCCCGGGACGATGAGCCACTATCGCATGCCGCCCTACGTGCAGAACCTCCTCGCCGAAGTGGCGGCCGCGTCGGGGGCCTACGAGTTCGATCACCCGGCGGGGCGGCTGCGCTATTTCTCCTATGAGCACAATCTCTTCATCACGCGCGCGTTTGCCGAGACCGATGCGCTCGCCGACCGGCTCGCCGTCGTCGGTGGCCGGCTGCGCATCTACGACCTTCTCCCCTACATGGAAACGCGGCGCGGGCGGGCGATCCTTGCCGCCGGCCGCGGGGTGGACGCCGCGCGCTCCTGCTTTCAGGCGGCGCTCGCCGCCGATGTCGGCTACGCGCCGGCGCGGTTCGGTCTGGTGCGCTGCCGGCTCGCCGCGCGGGAAGACCCGCTGGTGGCGCTCGCGGAACTGCGCGCCCTGCCGCCGGAGGCCGGCGACCCGCACGAGATCCGCCAGGAACTGGTGCTCGCGCTCTTGCGGACCGGCCGCCGCATGGAGGCGACCGCAGAGCTCAATGAGCTGAAGCGGGCCGGGGTCCCGCCGCGCGCCGACGTGGTCGAGGAGCTGCTGCAGCAGAATCGCTGACGCGGTCGCGCGCGCCCGCGGCGCGCGCCGATGCGCCCGCGGCCGGTGCGGGCGCGGAGCTGCGCGGACGGTGCAGCGCGGGGGACGGCGATAGCGACCTGAGAATGCGGAGGTGGTGGAGTAGGCGCGGGGAGGGGGAGGAGGGGAGGTTCAGACTCCGGCTTCGGACAGGGCGCGGTCGAGCCGATCTCGCAGGCCCAAACGCTCCGCCCACTGGCGAAGATACGCCTCGTCCGGCACCCCCTGGACGGCGAGAACGTTTTGCACGTCCACGCGGTCCTTGGGACGGTCTGCGAGGAGCTTGAAGAGGATCAGGTCCGCGGCGGTTACGATCGAGACGGTTCGATCGAGTTCCTGGAGCGCAACCGTCTGCCGCCGCGCGAAGGCCGAACGCTGGAATTCCGTCGTAACGGGAAACACATCCACGGTAATCGCCCGGCCCGCCTGGAAGAGCTTCACTTTGACCAGGGGCATGTCCCGGATGCGATCCTGCCACCCGGCGCGGTATTCCTCCGGGATGTCGAAGCCCCGAGCCTCGCACGCGCGAAAGAATGCCCGCAATCGGCCCGGCTCCAGCGGTAGCAAGAGGTCGACATCGAAGGTCGCCCGCGGTACGCCCCACGTGGCGACGGCGTACCCGCCGATCAGGGCGCACTCCGTACCTGCATCTGCAACGGAGGCGAGGGCTTCCCGCAGAGCTTCCCAGACCGGCTGGGGAATCACGGATGGCCTCCTCCGGGATCAGCTTCGGCCTCCATCATGCGCTTCAGGCGGCCGACGAGTTGTTCGTTGCTGCGGTCGTGTTCCCGGTTCCAAACGGCCCACTTCCGCTCACCGCTCGCGCGGTCAGGAACGTCCAGCCACGCCCACGCGAGACTCGACAACTCGATCGCCAGGGCCAGGCGCTCGGCGGGGGACATCGCCCGGTAGCGGGCCAAGTCCTTGACGTCGATCATGCGGAGTCCCCTACCTGAGCGTCTCGAACCCGCGCCGGAGGACGCCTGGCCAGGTCAAAGTTCACGCGTGTGGAGCAGTCCCGGAACTCATCCATCCAGCTTGCTTCGACTCGATCCTGGTGTGCTGGGGCAGGGGGATTGTAGCTTGCGCCTTCGTGCAACATCAAGGTTGATCGCGGGTGCATGTCCGTATCTGCGAGTGATGCGAAAGCGCCACGAATGGAGAACGGGAGCACGAAGGGCCACGAAGGACCACCACGTGACGACTCGGCTCGCGATCGTTCGTCGGCCGCAGCCTCCATTCGTGGTCCTTCGTGGCCCTTCGTGTTCCCGTCTTTTCGCGAGCCACTGGGGCCGCGACCGGGACTGCAACTACGGACATGCACCCGTTGATCGCGAACGTGGATCCCCAAGGAGACTGGCGCAAACGGGAGTACGCGGCCGGAGGCGAGGACGGGCGAGCGGGACGCCGACCGCAACCTGAGCATGGGGCGGTTGCGAACGGCGGCGGAGTAGCGGGGGGGAGTGGCAGGCGGTGCGGGTGGGGGCCGCAACGCACGGCGGCGGCCGGGCGTACCCCCGGCCCGACCGCACTTCGCGCCCTGCGGGGCGCTGTGTGGGGCAGGCTCCACCCCCGTTCCCCCTTCGCACTGCGCGCGGCGGGCGACCGGTGCGGCGCGCGACGGGGCGGAGGGAGGAACCGGCGAGTGGGATGGCGGGCGGCGGACGCGGCCGCTGCGCGAGCGGGAGCGCGCCCGCCGCCGTCGCGCGGACCGGCGTCACAGTTGCCCCTCGCGGAAACGGAACCACAGGTCGCGGGCGCGGCGCGGCGCATCGCCTACGGCGCCGAAGCGCGCGAGATGTTTGTGGACGTTCTCCAGGTCCCGGGCGAGCAGGCTCTGTGCGTTCGGGTTGAAGCGCGGGTCGGTCGCCTGGGGCAGGTCGATGATGCGGGCGCGGCCGCCGGCCCACAGGATATTGTAGGCCGAGAGGTCGCCGTGGACCACGTTCACGGCGAGCATCCGTTCGACGTCGGCGACGATGGCGGCGAGCGCACGGCCGGCCTCTTCAGGGGTTAGCCGTACCGCCTGCAACAGCGGCGCCGGCGTCTCCGCCTCCCCCAGCCATTCCATGAGCAGGGAGCTGCCGCACGAAGCGTACGGCCGCGGCACCGACACTCCGGCCGCGTGGAGCGCGCGCAGGGTTTCCCATTCGTGGTTGAGCCAGGCCGTGAATTGCACCTCGCGGCCGAACTCGGACTTGTTGACGAAGGCGCGCTGGGCGCGGCTCGGCCGCCGCCAGGTCCAACGGCCTTCCTGGTAGCCGGCGTCGGCGTGGAAGGAGCGGCGCTCGGCCGGACGATAGACTTTGGCCGCCAGGTACTCCGCGCCGGTGCGCGGGTGGGCCTTGCAGCAGTAGACGGTCGCCTCCTTGCCGCTCTTCACGGGACCGAGAACGTCGGTAATCCACGCGTCGTCGAGCAGGGGCTGGAGGGCCGCTTCGAAGTCGAGGTCGTAGGACAAGGTAGGAGTCTCTGAAGAGAGGAGAAGTTCGGTTTGAGGGCAACGTGCCGGACAGCGACCGGACGGGAACGGAACAGCACAAGGGCGTGCATAGGGCACCTCCAGTAGAATGAGAGTGAGTGCGCCCGGTGGGCGCACGGGAACCACGGAAGAATCGGGGGGACGCGCAGCCGGAAGCGCACGCGCCGCGGGGGCGCCGGGGCGGTCGCAGCGGCTACGGAGAGACGCGTGCGAACGGACCGGGAGCGGGTGCGGGATCATGGCTTAGCGCAGGGATCGGAGCCGTCGCCGGGGTCAGGGAGACGCCGGAGGAACGGCGGAGCGGAGGCCGCGGCCGCGGGTGGAGTCGCTGTCGGGGGTGCGACTACCGCGGGCGCGGAGTGGCGCCGCGGAGATGCGACCGGGCCTCCGCGAGACGGACGCTTGTCATGGTGCACCTCCGAGCAGCGGGGGGAAGGGACGGGACGGCGAGGGGGCGAACGTGAGGCAGGGGGGACGCGCATCGATTACGGAAAGTACATGAACCCCCGGCCGGCGGGGACTGGGGGCGGGCCGGGCGCTGGGGCAGGAGGATAGCGAACGGCAGGGTGCGCGTCAAGTGCGAAATGGCGACCCGGTGCGCGGAATCCACGTTCGATGAGGAAAGCGGGGAGAACCCAGAGTTGGAGGAGGAGCGGCAGCGAGAGGACGCCGATGAGATCCCAGGACAATCCAAAGGGCAGCTCGCCGGCTACGCGCGCGACCACGAGCAGGGCGGCGCCGGGCACGGTCAGGCTCCAACCGTAGAGCAGGAGCAGCAGGCGGGCGCCGAGGCCGTCGCATCCCCACTTGCGGCCAACCTGCAGGCCCCAGGCAGCCCCGGCGGCGACCGGCAGGGTGGCGAGGAAACCGAGGCACGCGATCAGGACGCGTGGCGGCGGGCAGTAGCGGCAGCGCAACGTGGAGGCGGCCCACAGCGTGCAGGCGGACACCATCAGACCTGAGGCGAGCAGCTCCAGGAGTCCGAAGCGCGACTCCTCGAAAAGCGCGACTCCGATGCGGACGCCGGCGGCGATCACGCCCGCGGTGGCCACGCACAACCCGATGCTCAGCAGGAGCTCGGAAGAGAAGGTCCTCCAGACAAGCTCCCCAACCAACAGACCCGCCAGCAAGCAACCTGCCGCGATCACGAGGAGCCAGGAGGACCCGTGGAGTCGGTCACCGATCGGCGGCTGGCCGGGCGCGCGGGGGATGGGTCTCGGGCGGCAACGGGAGCAGGTCCTGGGAGTCATGTGGTCCTCACCCCGGTGGTTTGCGAACGGTAGACCTGGTGCTTGAACGAGAGCGGGACCACCGCCTCGACGTGTCCGTCGAAGCAGAGGACGTTCCAGTCATCGGCGGGCATTCCGGGCGTGCCGCCGTGATTGGGCGCGTCCGGCGGCCCGATCAAGTCTCCGCCGACCATGGCGTCGCCGCGACACGCTTCGCTGAAGCGACCGCCGGGGTAGACCGGCCCCGTGCCGGCGGGCACGGGCCAGACGGCGGCGAAGTTCGGCGCCGTGTATTCGAGCGCGGTGGAGGTGGGCTGGCTTGCGGTCATTCTGCAGATGTAGAGCGAGTTGTCGCCCGGCCGCTGGGAAACGGCATGGGTCCGATTGGGAATGCGGTAGAGCCAGGACCAGAAAGCGCCGTTGGGCCCGGCCGGTACCGGCGCGCCGCTCCCGCCGATGGCGACGGTCGTCGGATAGTGGCGATCCGATCCGTAGCGCGAGACGTAGAGGGTCAGGTAGTTGCCGAGTTGCTTGAGGTTGCTCTTGCAGGCGCGGCGGTCATGGTAGTGCCGAGTGCCCTGGAGAACCTCCGGCAGCAGCAACACCAGGACCGCCACGCACACGGCCACGGCGAGCAATTCGACGAGGGTGATGCCGGCGGTGCAACGCGGCGTCCGGGAGTGGCGGCGCTTCATGCGCATTCTCCAGCGCGGGGTGCATGGGTCCAAGCCAAGATATCCCCGCCCCGGCGCGCCGGTTTTGCAGTTCTTGAACGATCCCGCCCCGGGGGATAGAATCCGTCGCCTGACCCCTGCCCCGCCCCCCCCGACCCGCGCCCCTCCGAGGAGCAGCCCCGCCATGGCCGAAATCCCGGTCTCGCCCACGCCCGGCTACGCGGCCCACCGCCCCCTCGTGCCCGGCCGCCACGGCATGGTCGCCGCCGCCCACCCCCTCGCCGCCGCCGCCGGCGCGCGCATCCTCCAGCGCGGCGGCTCCGCCGTCGATGCCGCCGTCGCCGTCGCCGCCGCCCTCAACGTCGTCGAACCCCAGATGTCCGGCCTCCTCGGGATCGGGTGGCTCCTGTATCACGAAGCCGCCACCGGCCGCGGCCACGTCCTCAACTACAGCGGCTGCGCCCCCGCCGCCGCCCGCCCCGAACTCTTCGACGACAAGAACCGCTGGTCCGGCATCCTCGCCCCCGTCGTCCCCGGCGCCCTCGCCGGCTGGCACGAGGCCCACCGCCGCTTCGGCCGCCTCCCCTGGCCCGACCTCTTCGCCGACGCCGTCGCCATCGCCGACGAGGGCTTCCCCGCCTCCCGCCACCTCGTCGCCCTCATCGGCTTCTCCGCCGAACGCAAGTTCGGACCCTGGCCCTCCTCGCGCCGCGTCTACCTCCCCGCCGGCCGCGTCCCCCGCCCCGGCGAGCCGATCGTCCAGGCGGACCTCGCCGCCACCCTGCGCACCGTCGCCGCCGCCGGACCCGACGCCCTCGCCCACGGCGACCTCGGCCGCCGCGTCGTCGATTTCTGCCGCGCCCACGGCGGCCTGCTCTCCGGTGAAGACCTGGCATCCTACGCACCCGCCTGGGAGGAGCCGATCGCCACCACCTACCGCGGCCGCACCGTGCGCACGGTCCCGCCCAACGCCTCCGCCTTCCAGGTGCTCGCCACCCTCAACCTGCTCGAAGGCTTCGACCTCGGCCGCCTCGCCCCCAACGGCGCCGACTTCCTGCACCTCCACTTCGAGGCCGCCAAACTCGCCACCGCCGACCGCATCGCCCACGGCGCCGACCCGCGCGCCCGCGCCGTCCCCCTCGCCGCCCTGCTTTCGCGGGAGTTCGCCGACCGCCGCCGCGCCGCGATCCGCCTCGACCACGCCCTCCTCTCCGCCGGCGAACGCTGGAACCCCAACCCGCCCGCCGACGCCGTCGCCCCCGCCCCCCTGCCCACCCCGCTGCCCCCCGGCGAGGCCTGGGGCCTCACCACCCACTTCTCGGTCGTCGACGACCAGGGAAACGTCGCCTCCGTCACCCAGACCAACGGCCTGATCTTCGGCTCCGGCGTGGTCATCGAGGGCACCGGCCTCGTCCTCAACAACGGCCTTTACTGGTTCGAGACCGATCCGCGCTCCCCCAACCAGGTCGCGGCCGGCCGCCGCTTCGAAATGCCCCTCGCCCCGGTCCAGGTGCTCGCCGACGGAAAACCGGTATTCACCCTAGGTACGCCCGGATCCTTCGGCATTCCCCACACCACGGTCCAGGTCCTTTCGCACCTCCTCGACTTCGGCTCCGACCTCCCGGAGGCGATCGAGGCGCCGCGCGGGCGCACGCTCGGCGGGGTGGAGGCGGAAGTCGAGGACCGGGTGCCGCCGGGCGTGCGTGCGGAGCTGGAGCGGCGGGGCCACCGGTTGAAGCTGCTCACGGCGTTTTCGATGGAGGTCGGCGGCGTCCAGGGGATCGCGCTCGATCCGGCGACGGGGATGCGCTTCGGCGGCGCGGATCCGCGGCG
>JACRIP010000111.1 GCA_016220045.1 Planctomycetota bacterium | reverse complement strand
TGCGCATCAGGTGAATACCTTCGAGGTCGCCTAGGTCGCGGACCCGGCTGCGGCCCGAGCGCAGGCGCGCCGCGCCGTCGGCCAGCGCCGCCGCGAGGGCGTCCGCGAGCGTGCGTGGAGTCGGAACCGGAACCGGCGTGGGGGTCGAAGGCATGGGGGTGCTCCCTTAGGATTCGGCGGCCATCCGTCGTCCCAGGCCGTTGAAGCGCACGCTCGAGCCGGCGCCGCGGCCGGCGCCGAAATCGAGGCGCAGCGTACCGGGGCGGCGCACCGAGTCGAGCAGCCGCAACCGGGCGCCCGGAGTCAGACGATCGGCGGCCTGGGGCAGGCTCATCCAGCGCTGCTTGACGATCTCGTAGCGCGGACCGGGGAGTTCGCGCCGGCCGTTCACGCGCGAGCTGAAGACGAACACCAGCGAGCCGTCGAGGCGGCGGTAGATGCCGCTGAGGCCGTCGATGTGGGCGCGTAGGCCGGTCTCTTCATAGACTTCGCGGGAGGCGGCGGCCCAGGGGGTTTCGCCGGACTTGATCGCGCCGCCCGGAAGCTGCCAGGTCCCCTTGGCGCGCGCCTTGACCAGCAGCACGCGCCCGGCGGAACGGATCACGGCAAACGCGGAGTCCGAGCGACGCATGCGGCGGTCCTTGTCCAGGGGCCGGTCCTCACCCATGGATTATCGGCACAATCCGCCCGCGACTGGTGGGAGTAGTCGGCAGGATCCCCGCGGGGAACGCGTTTCACGTCGTTCGGGGAGCGCGCCACCCCGACCGCACGAGCTCCCGGCAACACCGGAGTTTCCCCTCCAGCCCATCTTCCGCGCCGTAGTCGCTGAACTTCTTGATGGCCCAGTGAAACACGTGAATCCGGTTGCCGCTCGGCACATCGAGCAGGCAGGACTCCCAATAGGGCCACTCGTAGACCCACGGAAGCTGGGGCTCCGCCCGATTCAACACGTACCCGATGGCCGCGCCGAGTTCACAGCAGAGGACGAGGTAGTCGTTGGAGAAGTCCGTGGGAGTGGAGCGGGCGATCACCGCCGCGATGCGCGTGCGATTGTAATGCCGATCGAACGCATCGATCCACGCCGGCGAGATCTCGCCCTGGGTCTTCAGGTAGCGCGGCCAGTCGCCCCGGACCGCCTGCTGCATCCGGGCGATGCGCGCCGCGACCTGCGCGCACGAATCCGGCGTGAGCGCGCAGACCTGGTCCGGGCGGGTACCCGGTCGCACGTCCCGGATCACGTCGGGCCGGGTGGCGGGCACTCCCTTTCGCTCCCGATCGTCGGCCTCGTACCAGCGATCGAAGTAGCGCAGGAAAAGCTCGTCGCACCCGGGCAGAGAAGGTGAGTCGGCCAGGTTCGCCTCCCGTCGTCGCCTACCGCCGGTTCCGAGCGGAGGGTCCGGAAGCATGCGGCGCGCTCTCCTCAACGACGCGCGTTCACTTTCCGGTCTTCGCCGTCTCCACGCGCACTTCGGATACGAGGTCGACACCAGCCGGCATGCGACCGGCGCGCAAAAGGGCAGCCAGCTTCGCGTTCTCCGTCTGTCCCTGGGAACCGGTGATCTGGGCGACGCCGCCCGGGACGGGCTCCCGGATCACCGGCGCGAAGACGACCTCCTGGTCGACGAGGAGGGCCAACTGGAGGCCGACATTCTCGCGGGTGACCTTGCGGAAGGCCTCTCGCCCCCGCGCGGTGAAGCGAACCTCCACCATGTAGTCGGGCGAGCCGGCCGCAAGGCGCATGCAGACGGCCGAGTCCACGAACCAGCCGGGGATTTCCACTCGGTCCCTCACCAAGAGTGGCTCCGGCTCCTCCTCCTCCTTGTCCACCGCCGGTCGCGCTCTCCACCGATGCTCCTGGTACCCTTTGGGAACGACCCCGCTCTCGCGCCAGACGTCCGTGATATCCTCGTCGGCCGCGAGCCTGAACTCGGCGATCCGGCGCGCGGTCAGCACGCTCCGGGCGAGCTCGATCTGCTTCGCGTCGGCCGACTCGATCCGCACGATCAAGTTCGCGCCATCCTCGCGCACTGCGATGTCGGCCTTCGGGAAGCCCGCGAAGCGCAACTGGTCGAGGAGAACACGTTGGGCCAGGCGACTGGCTTCCGCGGCAGGCAGATCCGGCGGGAGCTCCTGCGTCCGCAACGCAAGCGTGAACTCCACCCCTCGTGCCGGCGCCGGGGCGCCGGGCGCGGAGGCCGCGGCTGCATCCGGCGGCACCGGGTCCGGCCCGGCCGCCTGGAGGTTGCGTGCCAGCGCCCGGGCCCGCTCCAGAGTCTCCTCCAGCAACTTCGTCCGCGCCGCTTCGACCGCCGTTCCCATCCGACCGCGAAAAGCGGCCACCTCCGACTCGATTCCCTCCACCGGCCCGCTGCAGGTCGCCGACAGCACGATCTCCGACAGTCGCTTTCGCTCAGCAGTTTGAAAAAGCGCGACGGCATCCGTCTCGATGCCGAAGGTACGTTCGTCGAGTCGCGTTCCCGTAGTCGTTACGATTCGGCCAGGCAGGCGAATTGCCACTCGCAAGCGCAGGTCCTGCGGCGGGGTGACGAACGGGGGGACCGCGACCGACGCGAGCTCGCGCAGACCCGCGCGCAGGCCGAACAGCGGCTCCGGGTCCTGCTCGACGCGACAGACGAATCCGTCGGGTCGGCCTCGGATCCAGGCAATGCGGGCACCATGGCCGTTGGTAACGCGCGCGATGTCCTCAAAAAAGACTTCCGCGGCGAGGGTTCTCCGCGCTCCCGCCCGGGCAACGGTGCAGGCATCGGGCGCAACGACGACGCCCTCCAGATCGAGGACCCTTCCGAACTCGCGCAGTGCGAACTCCAGGTCGGCCTCCGGGGGCAAGGTCAGCGCAATCCGCATCGAGCCGGAAGCATCGGGATTCAGCGTCCAGAGCTGGTCGACCTCAACACACCCCGTGGTCGCCAGCATCCCGCAGGCGAGGGCGAGTACCCGAAGTACCCGATACGGCAACATCGAGATTCCTCCGACCTGGCCAAACCTGTTTTGGTTCGGCGTGACGAGGACGGTCCTCAGTTCATCCGCCGAGCTGGATCGCGGATGGCTTGGTCGCACGCCCGTCCGCAGAGGCCGACCGGCCCTGAGAAGGGGAACCGATCGGGAGGGTAGCTACGGCGGCGGGATCTGCAGTTCGCGGCAGATCTTGCGCGCGAGGAAGTCAACAATCTCGCGGTGTCGCGGGATTGCGGAGTACGCCCGCTTGGCGGAATTCCAGTACCAGGAGTGCTTCGCCCCTTCCCGAACCCATTCACATCCGTGTGCAAGGACGTGCGCGATCAACTCGCGCCTTTTCACGGCGTCCGACTCTCGAACTGGACACTGAGCTGCTCGATGCGGCGATGCGAGCCCGTCAACGCCTGGGCATCCATCTCGGCCAACTCGCGTAGGGCGCCGGCGAGACTCGCGCGAGCCTGCTTAAGCGTCCGTTCCTGACTGTTCACGCCCGGTACGGTGGGAACATACCCAATGTACCACGCGCCATGGCGTTCGAATACGGCATCGACCCGAAGCAGACGCTGCATGACCTTTTCTCCCGCTGTCGCTACGTCAGGATCCTAGCACTGGCCGCGGCCACTGTCAACCGCCTCGCGGGCGCATGTCCGTCCGTAGCTGCTCTCTCCCCATCCACGCTACCTCGCCCGCGCCCCCCCCTCACGCTCGCGTCCTCTCCCCGTCCGGGCGCTGCCCCCCCCCACCCCCGCCCCGCAACGCCACGTACAGTGTCGGCAGTACGAACAGCGTCAGCAGCGTCGAGGTCATCAGCCCGCCGATCACCACCGTCGCCAGCGGACGCTGCACCTCCGCCCCCACCCCCGTGCTCGCCGCCATCGGCAAAAAACCCAGACCCGCCACCAGCGCCGTCATCAGCACCGGGCGCAGCCGCTGCTCCGCCGCCGCCAGGACCGCCTCCCGCACCGCCCGCCCCTGCTCCAGCAGCCCCCGGATCGTCGATACCATCACCATGTCCGCCAGCACCGAGACCCCCGACAGCGCAATGAACCCGATCCCCGCCGGCACGCTGAACGGCATCCCCCGCCACCACAGCGCCAGTACCCCCCCCACCATCGCGAACGGCACTCCGGTAAACACCCGGAGCGAGTCCGGAATGTTCCCGTACGTCGAATACACCAGCACCAGTACCAGGCCGAGCGCCAGCGGCACGATCAGCGCCAGCCGCGCCGTCGCCCGCTCCAGGTTCTCGAACTGCCCGCTGTAGCGCACCTGGACCCCCGCCGCGCGCAGCCCCGCCCCCAGCTCCGCGTCCACCCGTCGCTGGACCTCACCCACGAACCCGCCCAGATCCCGGCCCTCGACATTGACCGTGACCAGCGCCCGCCGCTTCCCCCACTCGCGATTGATCACCAGCGGCCCGCTCGCCCGCGTGACCTCCGCCACCCGCGCCAGCGGCAGTCGCGCCCCGTCCGCCGCCGTCACCGGCAGGGTCCCGAACAGGCTCGGGTTGTTCACGTAGAATTCCGGCAGTCGCAGCGCCAGCGGAAACCGCCGGTCCCCCACCCGCACCTCGCCCACCTCCTTGCCGCCCGTCGCCTCCACCAGGTCGAGCACCTCCCGCGCCGCCAGCCCGTGCCGCGCCAGCTCCTCCCCCTTCAGCTCCACGTGCAGCACCGGCTCGCCCACCAGCGGCTCCACGAACGGATTCGCCGCCCCCGGAATCGTCGCCAGGAGCGCCCGCACCTTCTCCGCCGATTCCTTCAAAACGGCAAAATCGTCGCCGAAGAGCTTGACCCCGAGATCCGTGCGCACGCCCGCGATCATCTCGTTGAAACGCATCTCGATCGGCTGCGTGAAGCTGTAGTTCATCCCCGGCAGCGGCCGCAGCGTCGCGTCGAGCGCCCGCCGCAGCTCCTCCTGCGTGCGCGCCCGCTGCCAGCGCTCGCGCGGATGCAGCATGATGAAGACGTCGCTGACCTCCAGGCCCATCGGATCCGTCGCCACCTCCGGCGTGCCCGTGCGCGTCCAGACCGCGCGCACCTCGTCCGGGAACTCCGCGAGCAGCCGCTGTTCGATCACCGTCCCCATCCGGTTCGACTCGGCCAGGGAAACCCCCGGCAGGCGGATGGTGTTCACGACCACCGAGCCCTCGTCGAGCCGCGGCACGAAGGTCGCCCCCAGCCGCAGCGCGACCGGCACGGCGCCCGCGACCGCGATCAGCGCCGAGCCGAGCACGAGCACCCGCCGATCCACCAGCCAGGCGACCACGGGCCGATACAGCCGCTTGAGCGCGCGCGCGATCCACGGCTCGTCATGCGCACCCGCCCCCGTCCCCGTCCCGGCGCGCCGCTGCAAAAAAAGACTGGTCAGGACCGGCATCAGGGTGAGCGAGAGCACGAGCGACCCGGCGAGCGCGAACATCACCGTCAGCGCCATCGGCTTGAAGAGCTTGCCCTCCACGCCCTCGAGCGCGAGCACCGGCAGGTAGACCACCAGGATGATCAGCTCGCCGAAGAGCGTGGGCTTGCGCACCTCCTTGGCGGCGTCGGCCACGATTTCCACGAGCGGGCGGCCGCTCCGGTCCTCGTGTACGCGGCGCACCGCGTTCTCGACCAGGATGACCGAGCTGTCGACCACCAGCCCGAAATCGATCGCGCCCAGCGACATGAGGGTGCCGGCGATGCCGGCGCGCACCATCAGGTCGAGCGCGAAGAGCATGGCCAGCGGGATCGCGGCGGCGACGATGCAGGCGGCGCGGAAGTGCCCGAGGAAGAGGAAGAGGACGGCGACCACCAGGAGCGCGCCCTCGCACAGGTTTTTTTTGACGGTGTGCAGGACGAGATCGACGAGCTCGGTGCGGTCGTAGACGACGTCGAGGCGGGCGCCGGCCGGGAGCGCGCCCCCCACCGCCGCGAGCTCGCGGCGCAGCCGGCCGGCGACCGCGTGGCTGTTCTCGCCCATGAGCATGAAGCCGAGGCCGAGCACCGCCTCGCCGCGCCCGCCGTAGGTGACGGCGCCGCGCCGCGGACGCCGGCCCTCGACCACGTCGGCGACGTCGCGCACGTAGACCGCCCGGCCGTCGTGGGCCGCGACCCAGATCGCGCCGAGGCGCCCGCTGTCCGCGGCGAGCCCGACGCCGTGGACCAAGAGCGCCTCGCCCGCCGCCTCCACGGCGCCGCCGCCGACGTTCAGGTTGGCGCGGGCGAGCGCGGCCTCGAGGTCGGCGAGCGTGAGGCCGTGCCGCGCCAGCCGCAGGGGGTCGAGGACGACCGAGAACTCCTTCTCGAAGCCGCCCCAGGAATTCACTTCGGCGACGCCCGGGACGGTGAGCAGGCGCGGTCGCACCACCCAATCCTGCAGCAGGCGCGCCGAGGTCAGGTCGCCGTCCGGGGCGGTGACGATGTAGTGGAAGATCTCGCCCAGGCCGGTGGCGATCGGGCCCATGGTCGGGCGTTCCAGTCCGTCGGGCAGCTCGACCGTCTGCAGCCGTTCCAGCACCTGCGCGCGGGCGAAGTAGAGGTCGGTGCCCTCGCGGAAGACGACGGTGACCTGGGAGAGGCCGAACTTGGAGACCGAGCGCAGGAGGGCGAGCGCGGGCAGGCCGCCGAGCGCCTGCTCGACCCGCGCCGTGATCTGGCGCTCGACCTCCTCGGGCGCGAGCGCCGGTGCTACGGTATTGACCTGGACCATGACGTCGGTCACGTCCGGGAAGGCGTCGATCGACAGACGCGGAATCGCCAGCGCGCCGGCCGCGACCAGGCCCAGGGTCAGGAGCAGCACCAGCTTGCGGTGCGCCAGCGAAAGGTCGATGATCGCGTTCAGCATCGGGGCTCCCGGGTCAGGCGGATCAGATAGAGGGGCAACGGGACGACGGAACCACAGAGACACAGAGGCACAGAGACGACGGGAACGGGGAGGCGGCCGTCCCGCGCCGCTCCGCGCGGCGCGACCGGTTCATGGCGGCGCGGAACGGCCGCCTCCCCGTTCCCGTCGTCGTCTCTGTGCTACTAATGTCTGAAAGCGTGTTTTCCCGGCAAGCTTTTCGTCAGTCGCCTTGGCGGGATGGCGCTACCGCGTCGGCTCCGTAATCGCCCAATCACACAATCGCCAAATCGCCCAATCGAAGCACCTCCAGCCT
>JACRIP010000037.1 GCA_016220045.1 Planctomycetota bacterium | reverse complement strand
GGGTGCGAAGGTCGGGCGGCCGGCGGGGGACGGTGGCGGGGGGGCGGACGGGACGGCAGAGCCCGCCCCGGCGGGAACCAGCAGGGTCGCGGTGTCGGTGGCGGAACCCTCGCCGTGTGCGGGCGCGCGCGAATCGGGCCCGAGCCACCGGCTCGCGGCCGATGGCGGATCGAGTCGGATCGTGCCGCCCGGCTCGGCGGGCGGGGGAGCGGCGAGTGCGGGAGACGCGGGTGGCGCGGACCTACCCTCTCCCCAACCCTCCCCCGCTGCGGTGGGGGAGGGGGACGACGCGGGGGCGAGTGCGGGAGGCGAGGGTGGTTCGGACCTACCCTCTCCCCGGCCCCCCTTCGCGCCCTGCGGGGCGCTTCGTGGGGCAAGCTCCTCACCCGCTGCGGCGGGGGAGGGGGACGGCGCGGAGGGTGCGCCGGTTGCGCGCACCAGTTCCTCGAGCGCCGCCTCGGTCAACGCTCCATGGTCGACCAGAATCCGGCCCAGCGGAGCGGCCGGCTCGCCCGCGTCGCGCCGCCGGCCTTGCTCGCGCAGCGCACGATTGACCTCTTCGACGGAGACCGCCCGGCGCGCGACCGCGAAGCGGCCGAAGCGCCAGGCGCGCGCGGTCTCCCGGCCCTCCGCATCATAGCGCGCGAGGAGCGCCGCCTGGGCGTCCAGCAACTCCTCGACCTGGGCCGGCGTGAGCAGACCCCGCTCGACCAGAAGCACGCCGAGCGGAGGCGGCGGAAGCTCGCGCTCCTGGTCCCGTAGTGCGGCATCCACCTGATCCGGCGTGAGCAGGCGGCGCTCCACGGCGAGCCGGCCGAGCAGGGTTTCCAGGGGCTGGTTCACGGGCGGGGGGTCTCCGCAGGGTTCTCTCCGCGGACAACATAGCTTGCGGCCCGGAATACGCAAGCGGTGGGGGACCGCAAGCCCACGCACCCCCCCCCCTCCCGGGGCGGGGCACGCAGGGCACCGCCGGATTTCGCTTGACCCTGGGGGAACCCCAGGATGTTGAATCTCACGTACCGCACATCCCGTGTCTGAGATGGACTTTGGAAGGAGCTGGACTTGATGGACCTTTTCACCATCGGGCAAGTGGCGAAAGCAACGGAGGTCACCATCGAAGTCTTGCGTCACTACGAACGCTGTGGGCTGGTCTTCCCGGTGCAGCGGAGTGCCGGTGGGTTTCGCCAGTACTCCGAAGAAGCGATCGACCGGGTACGCCTGATCCGCCGCGTGCAGCGCCTCGGGTTCGCACTGCGTGACATCAAGGAGCTGGTCGCGCTCCGCGACAGCCCACGGGCGCGCACGGAGCAGGTGCAGGAGCGGTTGCAGTCCCAGGCCGTCCGGCTTCGCGCGGAGATCGGGCGACTGCAGGGACTCGTCGAGGAGCTGCACGGCCTGCTGGGCCGCTGTCCGCCGCGGCGTCCGGCGCGCGAGAGTCCGCTCTTCCGGCCCGACCGGTAGCGGCGCGAAAGGGGAGTGAATCGGGCGAGTACCGGAGCGGCCGGGAGCGGCGAGATTCCGCGCGGCAGGCGGAAAACCCCGCAGGTTGGTCGGGCGACGTGCATTGCAGCCAGTTGGGGGCATGTGACCATGGCAGAGGCCGGGCCACTCGGCGCGGAAACCGGGGAAGGGAAGAACGGGGACGGGGAGGCCGCCGCGCTCGCGCGTCGGCTGGCCTACTACAATCTCACGCCCGCGGACGCAGAGCGCATCCGCGCCCTGGGGGCGGGCCTGGGCGACACCTGCGCCTCCCTGATCGACGACTTCTACGAACACCTGCAGGCGCAACCCGACACCCGCGACCTGCTCGCCCGCCCCGAGACCCTCGCCGCGCTCAAGCGCGCTCAGAGCGCCTATTTCAATCGGTTGTTCGCGGGCGTCTACGACGCGGCCTACGTTCGCGACCGGCTGGGCGTCGGCCGCACCCATCACCGCATCGGCCTGCGGCCCGACCTCTACCTGGGCGCATACAGCAAATACCTGGTGCTGCTGATGCACGCGCTCGCGTCCCGGGCGGAAGGCCGAGGGGGGCTTCCGGCCGAGCCGCTCGCCGCCCTGGTGAAGATCGTGTTCCTCGACATCGGGCTCGCCATCGATACCTACATCGAGGCCGAGCATGAGCAGCTTCGCGCCCTGCATGCCCGCTACCAGGAACTGCTGGATACGCTGGATGCCGTAGTCCTCGAGATCGATCCCCGGACCCTCGGCTTCACCTGCGTGAGCCGCCGCGCGGAGACCCTGATCGGGGACCCGACGCGGTGCTGGCTGGAGGAGCGGGATTTCTGGCCGCGGCTGATCCATGCGGAGGACCGGGAGCGCACCCTGGCGCTGTGCCGTGAG
This sequence comes from Planctomycetota bacterium, assembly GCA_016220045.1. GTDB lineage: Bacteria > Planctomycetota > MHYJ01 > WSZJ01 > JACPWG01 > JACRIP01. The sequence goes on along the minus strand of JACRIP010000037.1, from coordinate 1,175 downwards.
GCGGCGGAGAACGGCGGCGCGCACGAGTTCGAGTTCCGGGCCGCGACCGCGGAGGGGCGCGCGCTGTGGCTGCATGCGACCTGCCGGGCAACGCGCGGCGCGGACGGCCGGGTGGAGGCGCTGCGCGGGATGCTGGTGGACGTGACCGCGCGCCGCCTCGCCGAAGAGGCGGTGCGGGCCGCGGAGGAGCGCGAGGGGCGGCTCCGCGCGGAGCTGCGCCAGACCCAGAAGCTGGAGGCCTTGGGGCTTCTGGCCGGCGGCGTCGCCCACGATTTCAACAATCTGCTCTCGGCGATCATCGGGTTCAGCGATCTGCTCACGCTGCAGCTTCCCGAGGGCAGCAAAGGGAGCGAATACGCCCACCTGATCCGGCACGCGGGAGAGAGCGCGGCGGGGCTGACGCGGCAGCTCCTCGCGTTCAGCCGCCGTCAGGTGCTGCAGCCGGAGATCGTGGACCTGGGCGCGCTGGTCGCGGGGATGACGGCGATGCTGGTGCGCGTGCTCGGGGAGCGCATCGAGATCGTGGAAGGCCCGGCCGCGGACGCCCGCCTGGTGAACGCGGATCGCGGCCAGCTCGAACAGGTCGTGCTGAACCTCGCGGTCAATGCGCGGGACGCGATGCCGGACGGGGGGCGGCTCAGGCTGGCGGTGGTGGAGTGCGACCTGGAGGATTCGCTGCGGAAGGAGCATCCGGACGCCGCGCCGGGTCGGCACGTGATGCTGTCGGTGCAGGACACCGGCCGGGGCATGGATGAGGAGACGGTCAAGCGCATTTTCGAGCCGTTCTTCACCACCAAGCCGGCCGGCAAGGGGACCGGACTGGGCCTGGCGACGGTGTATGGGATCGTGCGGCAGAGCGGCGGCCTGATCCAGGTGGTGAGCGCGCCGGGACTGGGCACGACCTTCCGGGTTTTTTTGCCGAGCGCGGCCGGAGCGCCGCGGGAGGTCGCTGCCCGGACCGCGGGCGGCGGCCTGGAGGGGAACGAGACGATCCTCGTCGTGGACGATGCGGAGGCGGTCGTGCGCCTCGCGACCGAGGTGCTCGAGCGGTACGGGTATTCGGTCGTGCCCGCGGAAGGGGGGGAGGCGGCGCTGACTGCGGCGCGCCGGCACACCGGGCCCCTGGATCTGCTGCTGACGGACGTCGTGATGCCGGGCCTGACGGGCCCGGAACT
>JACRIP010000105.1 GCA_016220045.1 Planctomycetota bacterium | reverse complement strand
TCTTGGCGTCGGACCCACCCGGCTTGCGGGCGCCGCCGCCGGCGTCCACGATCCACGACGAGTCGCCGTAATAGGCAGTCTTTTTTTCGCCCGGCTGGCGGCCGGACCAGCGGGCCTCGACGTCCTGGGGTTCGAGGCCCATGCGCTTGGCGAGGGTGGCCTTGACCTCTTCGGCGAGGACCCGGTCGACGTACTCGCGGGCCTTGGCGATCTCGAGTTCGCGGCGGCCGGCGGCCTTGCGCAGGGCGGACTGGGCGGCGTCGACCCAATCGCCGAAAAGGCGGTTGTCGTCGACCTGTTTGCCGCGGTCCTGGTAGAGGGCCTCGGCCTCGGCGATCCGCTTGTCCTGGTCGCCGGCGGCGCGGGCGGCGCGGGCGGCGGCGCAGGTTTCCTTGAGTTTGGCGGCGGCGGCGCGGGCCTCGTCGAACTTGAGGGCGGCGAGCGCCTTCTCGATCTGGTCGAGCAGGGTGCGCGCGCCCTCCTCGACGCGCTCGCGTTCGGAGAGGGCGATCTTGGCGTCGCACTCGGCCTTGAGGGCGGGATCGAGTTCGGCGGCCCGCAGGAGGTGTTCCTTGGCCTTGTCGAAGAGGCGGAGGCGCAGGCAGAAGAGTCCGAGCTCCTGCTGGGCCTTGGCGGACTTCAGGTCGGCTGCGCGGGCGCGCGCGTCGTAGAGGGACTGGGCGGAGCCGAATTGCAGGGCGTTCACCCGAGTCGGTTCGCGGCGCACGACGGAGGCGGCGACGAGGGTGCGGGTGTCCGTGGGGCCGACCTGGACGCGGACGCGATCGGCGCGGTCCTCGACGATGCGGCCGACGACTTCGGACCCGTCCTTGAGGACGAGCTTGACTGCGTCGACCATCTCCTCCTCGATCGCCTCGCCCTTCTGGAGCGCCAGCACGCGCGCGGCGTCGGCCGGCATCAGGCGTTCCCAGGGCAACTCGACGACGCCGCCGTTGTCCCAGCGGCGCAGGGAGATCTTGTCGTCATCGGCGGACACGATATCGCCGTGCAGGAGCGCGCCGGAGCGCAGACGGATGGTCGTGGATTCGGACGATCCCGGCGCGGCGAACGCGGCGAGCAGAAGCCACAGGCCCAGCCGAAGCCGGCTGGTGTGGGGGTTTGGTGGTTTGGCGGTTTGGAGTTGTGGGGTGGGGCGCGCCGGTTCGGCGGCCCTGGCGGACGCAGATGGCCGGGGGTTGCACGCCCTGGACGGGGAAATCATGCGCCATTCACTCCGAGTGTCGCCCGGTGGCCGAACTCTAAACGTCCAAACGGCGAAACGTCCAAACGCCGCGACGTCCAAACCCCGAAACGCCCAAACGAGCCCGGCGTTCCTGCTCCTCGAGTACCCTACGCCCTCCCCCATCCCCTCCCGCTCGGCCACTCGCGGTCGTTAGAAGGCTTCCGGGATGATCTTGCGGGTGCGCTCGCGCAGGAACTCGACGACCTTGCCGGCCTCGGTGAAGGTGAGCGCCTTGTGGGCGATCTCGCGCGCCTCTTTCATGGTGACCGAGCGGATGACCATCTTGACGTCGGCGATGGAGGGGGGGCTCATGGAGAACTCCTTGAGCCCGAGGCCGAGCAGGAGCAGGGTGTAGGTGACGTCGCCGGACATTTCGCCGCACATGCAAACGGGTTTCTTGGAGCGCTCGCCCTCCTCGATGACGTACTTGACGAGGCGGAGGACGGCGGGTGCGGCGGGCTGGAAGAGGGCGGCGATGCGCTCGTTGGCGCGATCGACCGCCATGGTGTACTGGACGAGGTCGTTGGTACCGATGGAGAAGAAGTCGGATTCCCGGACGAGGATGTCGGCGAGGAGGGCGGCGGAGGGGACCTCGACCATGATGCCGATCTTGACGTGGTCGTTGAAGGGAGCGCCCTCGCGCCGGAGTTCGTGCTTGATCTGTTCGACCACGGCGCGCGCCGAGCGGATCTCCTCGAGGGAGGAGACCATGGGGAACATGATCCGGATATCGCCGTAGGCGGAGGCGCGGAGCAGGGCGCGGAGCTGAGGGCGGAAGAGATCGGGGCGCTGCAGGCAGAGGCGGATGCCGCGGCAGCCGAGAAAGGGGTTCTTCTCCTTGGTCGGGCCGTCGGATTCGAGCTTGTCGGCGCCGAGGTCGAGGGTGCGGACGGTGAGATCGCGGTCGCCGAGCAGGCTCAGGGACTTCCGGTAGGCCTCAAGGTGTTCGCGTTCGGCGGGCGGGGGTCCGGGGCGCAGGAAGAGGAACTCGGAGCGGTAGAGGCCGATGCCGGAGGCGCCGTGCTGGAGCGCGAGCTTGACCTCTTCGGGGAATTCGATGTTGGCGAGGAGGCGGACCTCGTGGCCGTCGAGGGTGCGGGCGGGGAGGTCGCGCAGCTCGAGGGTGATGCGCTGTTCGTAGGAGAGGCGGTTGCGCTCGAGGGCGCGGTAGTTCTTGAGCGTATCCTCGTCGGGGTCGACGATGATGGTGCCTTCGGTGCCGTCGATGATGAGGACGTCGCCGCCGGAAATGGCGCTGGTGATCGACTCGAGGCCGACGACCGCGGGGATTTCCATGGCCTTGGCGAGGATGGCGGTGTGGGAGGTGGGTCCGCCGGCATCGGTGGCGAAGCCGATGACCTTTTCCTTGTCGAGGGCGAGGGTCTGGGAGGGGGTGAGGTCGTGGGCGATGATGATCAGGTCTTTACCGCGGGTGGCGATTTCGGAGCGTTTCTCGTTCAGGAGATTGCGGATGAGGCGGCGCTCGATGTCCAGGAGGTCGACCACGCGGTTTTCGAACATCTGGTTGCCGGTGGCCTGGAGGCGCTTGACGAAGGAGCGGAAGACGCGGGAGACCTCGTACTCGGCGTTGTGGCGGTTTTTTTCGATGCCGGAGGTGATCTGGAGCTGGAGGGACTTGTCCTGGAGGATCTTGGCGTGGGACTCGATGATCGGCGCGACCTCGCCGTGGAGGGATTTGGGGAGCTTCTTCACGCTCTCGAAGATTTCGGCGATGGCCTGGTCGCAGGCGGCGGAGAAGCGGTCCAGCTCGGCGCGGATGCCGTGCTCCTCGATCACGCGGCGGGTGATCGGCGAGTCCTCGCTGTCGAGGACGAAGGCCTCGCCGATGGCGATGCCGGGCGAGACGGGGATGCCGCGCCGGATCTCCATCACTCTTCTCCGAACTTGCCGGCGACGAGCTGTTCGAGGGCGGCAACGGCCTGTTCGGCGTCGGGACCATCGGCGCGGACGTGGAGGACGACGCCCTCGGCCGCGGCGAGCATCAGCAGGTCGAGGATGCTCTTGGCGTCGGAGAGCAGGCCGTCCTTGCCGACGGTGATGGAGGAGGAGAAGCGACTCGCGACTTCGGCGAACTGGGTGGCGGGACGGACGTGGAGTCCACGCTTGTTGACGATGGTGAGGGGGCGTTCGACCGCCATGGACCGGTGTCCTTTACGGTTGCTGGTCCATCTCCTGGAAGAGCTCCAGGAGGTCCTTGACCCCCTTGGCCTGGCGCGCGAAGTTGAGGAAATTGGGGCGTTTGACGGCTTCGGCGATGCAGCGGAGGGAGTCCATGTGGACGTCGGCCTGGTCGAAGGGCGAGAGGAGGAGGAAGACGAAGTAGACGGGCTCGCCGTCGGTCGCGGCGAAGTCGATGCCGGTTTTGGAGCGGCCGAAGGCGCCGATGACGGACTTGAGGTTCTGGAGTTTGGCGTGGGGCACGGCGACACCCTGCCCGATGCCGGTGGACCCGAATTTTTCGCGCTTGAGGAGCGCGTCGAGCGCCTCGGTGGACTTGAACCCGTCGTGGCGGTGCTTGAGCAGATCGACGAGTTCCTTGAGGGCGGCCTTCTTATCGACGGCCTTGAGCTCGTCGATGAGGGAACCCTTGGAAATGAAGTTAAGCAACTTCACCCGGGGCATCCTGGATCTCCTGTAAGGCAGGGAACAGTGCGCTCCGCCCCCGGGCCCGGGCGCGCCGGCAACCTCGCGCCGCGAGGAACCGCCCCGTGGCGGTCGATCCTTGGCGGCGGGGCGCGGCGACCCGGCGCGCGGGTGCCTCCCGACTCGGCGCCCGCGTCCCCTCCCCCGGGGCGAGCCCGAGGGAGAGGGCGCGGGGCCGGGAATCGCGGGTTACAGCCAGTCTTCTCCGTCTTCCACGGCTTCCCCGGCGACTTCCGCCTTCGCCGTGCCGTTGGTGCGGCCGTTCTTGACGGCGCGCGAGGGCGCCCGACGCGCCCGCCGGCCCCGCAGCTTCTCCTTGAGGCGCGTGAGCTGGCGTTCCATCTTGTCCGTCACCAGGTCGATCGCCGCGTGGATGTCCTTCTCCACGGTGTGCCCGACGAGCGTGACCCCACGCGTCGCCGAAATGATCATCTCCGCCGAGTGCCGCTCCTGTTCCACGTTCAGCACGACTTCGATGGTCTTGACCCGATCGAAGTACTTCGAGAGCCGCTCGGCCTTCTCCTCGGTGTAGGCCTTCAGCTCGTCCGGGACGGTCATGTGCCGGGCGGTGATGCTGATGTTCAAGAGCTGGTCTCCTAGTTGCGCCTTAGCTCCGGCGAACGCCTGCGACAGACCCGAGAAACGTTCGCGGAACCGGGGGAGCGGGAAGGCCGTTCGGAGCGGACGGGCGCACGGGCCGCGGTGCGAGGGCCGCCGTCCGGCCTGCCGCGTCCAATCCGACAACCTACACTACCTACCGTAGAGCAACCGGTCTCCGATGCGAGGGTCGAGTTCCGGGATGCCTAGGATTTTCTGCCGGGTGGAGCCGGGATCGTATTCGATCCTCCGGAATTTCACCGTCTTGCCGTCAAAGAGCACGTAGCAGGCCCGGTTGTCGCCGTCGCGCGGCTGACCGACCGAGCCCACGTTGATGATGAACTTCTTGCCCGGGACGATCTCGAACTCGCCGTTCAGGTCGCGCGGGGTCATGAAGCGGCTGTTTTCGCCGATCACGCCGGGGTCGTGGGTGTGGCCGACGAAGCAGAGCGCGTCGAACTTGCTGAAGATCTCCTTGATCTTCACGGGCACTTCCCCGAGGAGATCCTCGCAGTCGGTGCGCAGGATGTACTCCATGGTCGGGTCGCGCGGCGAGCCGTGGACGAACATGCAGTTCTGCTCGGTGCGCGTGGCCGGGAGGCTCTTGAGGAAGTCCCAGCGGATTTTCTTGCCCTTGGAGCTGAGCCAGTAGGGCTTGAGTTGCGAGCGGTGCCAATCGACGGCCTCGCGCGCCAGCGGGTTGAAGCCCAGGGCTTCGTTAACCACGGCCTCGTCGTGGTTGCCCTTGAGGCAGATGAAAAAGTCGCGCGCGATGTCGACGCACTCGGCGGGATTGGGTCCGTAGCCGACCAGGTCGCCGAGGCAAACGATGTCCTTGGTCGAGAGACCTTGGGCCTTGATGTCCTTGATGGCGCCTTCCAGGGCCTCCAGGTTGGCATGGAGGTCCGAGATGATCGCCCACATCAGAAGGCCTCTTCCCCGTAGGATTTCCCCGTCTCAGGGAGCAGTATACCACGGCTGCGAGCGGTTGCAAGGTCTATCGGAGGCGGGGCGGGCGCGACGCCGGCGCGGGCCGGGCGCTTTGCCGCAACCAACGGCCGACGCGCAAGATACCGAGAGCGCTTTCGGGCAGGGTCGAGCCGCGAAGCGACGCATCCTCATGCGCCGGCGACAGGCGGGTCCGGGGACGGGCCGCCGACCATCTGCACCAGGGCGAGGCCCTGCCCCGCGGGCAAGCGCACGTGCGTCGCGCGATTTTTCCGCTGCGGGTTCTTCTTCTTGTCCAACTCGATCAGCACGAGATCGCCGAAGCCGGTGCGCCGGCAGGTGCGACAGAGCTGAATGGAGAGTTCGAGAGTGGGCGGAACGCGGCTCAAGTCGGGCGGCCGGCCCACCAGCGCCTTGAGCCCGCCGGACCGCAGCATGCCGAGCAGTTCCGGTTCGCGCGCCGGGTCGGCGCGGAACACCGGCACGGCATCCGGCAGCCAGGCCGAGCACGGCTCGCAGAAGGGGCGGGCGGCGGCGCCCCAGGCGATGCCCGCCGCCATGCCGGCGACGATCAGCGCCTCGACTCCCACGTAGAGCCACCAGCCGAGGCCGGTCAGGGTCGGGCCGGAGTCCTTGCGGCTCTGCGAGCGCGAGCGCGAGATCGTCACGCCGGCTGCGGCGGCGAGGCGCAGGTATCCGGCGAATCCTGTAGCCGCGTACTTCTCACGGAAGAACTCATCGATGGTCTCGGCCTGCTCCTTGGGGTCGGTGACGCCGTCGGCCGCCAGTCCGGTGCGCATGCGGTGGAGGAGGAGCTGGTACTCGCCGACCTGGTAGGCGGCGTAGCCGAGCAGGCCGATGAAGAAGAGCAGGGTGGCGGCGAGGAAGCGGTGGCGCACCTGGGCGCGGTCCACGGCGGCGTGGCCGACGGCGCCGATCAGCCCGCCCGCGATGGCCGGAAAGAGCAGGATCAGGTAGAGCCACTGGCCGACGAAGGACATGGCGGCGCCGAGCAGGAGCGCGACCAGGAGGGCGGCGACCAGGCCGCCGAGCAGGGTCACCGGTTGGGCGATGCCGCCGTCGGGACGGTAGGTTTCGCCGATGATTTCCATGGGCGCATTCTCCCTGTGCGTGCAGATCGACCCGCCGGCGCGGCAGGCCTGAAGAGGCTGTCCCAAAGGGCAGCGATCAGTGGCCGTTCGGTGCCGGCCGGAAGGCCTGCACCACAATTGCCGGAGACCTCGCGAACGATTCTCGAAACGCTCGAAACCCTTGTGGCGCAGTCCTTCCGGCCTGCGCCGCGAGGTCTCGGGCGGCGGAGTCCCGCGGGGCCGGCCCGATCTCCGGAACGAGGCGCTCCCGCCCGAATCGACCTCTTGCGACCGCCTCTTCGGGCGGACGCCTACGCCGCGGACGAATCGCAATCGGCCCATCGTTCCGCCTGAAGGCGGAACTACGAACGAGCCGCGGGGCCGGTCTACAAGGCTTGACCCTGCGGGCGGACCGGATGGCCGGTGCGGCGATCAGCGTTGCCGGGCTAGGGGCCCTCGACGACTCAGAAGTTCACCGTAGACCGCGTCGATGCGCTCGACCATGTGCTCGACCGAGAATTCCGCGCGGCAGCGTTCGCGACCGCAGGCGCCGAGGCGGCCCCGCAGTTCGGGGTCGCGCGCCAGGCGCAGGCAGGCGGCGACCAGCGCCGGGACGTCCTTCGGGGGCACGAGAAACCCGGTCTCGCCGTCCACCACGACTTCGCGCGCGCCGTCCACGTCGAAGGTCACGGCCGGGCGCGCGGAGAGGAGCGCCTGGGGCAGGACGCGCGCCAGGCCTTCGCGCAGCGAGCAGTGGACGACTACGTCCATCGCGCGGATGAGCCGGGGGATGCGCGCCGGATCGACCAGGCCGGTCAGGGTCAGCCGCGGCGCAATGCCGAGCCGCCGCGCCTCCTCCTCGACCCAGCGCCGCAGCTTGCCGTCGCCCACCAGGAGCAGGCGCGCGCGCGGCTCGGCGGCGACGATCTCGCGGAAAGCCGGAAGCAGGTACTCATACCCCTTCAGATCGGTCAGCCGGGCCACCTGGCCGAAAACCACATCGTCAGGCGAAAACCCGAGTTCGTGACGGGCGAGCTCGGCGGGCGGGTCGGGCGCGAGGAAGGGGGCCACCTCCATGCCGCTGCGCACGGTCGTGAACTGGGCGCGGCGACCCACGCCGGCGGCGAGGGCCTGCTCGGTCATGGCGTCGGCCACGCAAATGATGCGGTGCGACCAGAGCGCGGAGAGGCGCTCGGCGAGGACGTAAAGGAGATTGTTCCAGAAGGTCTCGTAGGGGTGGAAGGGCAGGCCATGGATGGTATGGACGATCACGGGAACGCCCGCGAGGAGCGCGGCGGCGCGGCCGAGGATGCCCGCCTTGGAGCTGTGCGTGTGCACGAGGTCGGGGCGGCGCCGGCGGAAGTGGGACCAGAGGCGGACGAACGTGACGACGTCGCGCAGCGGGTGGATTTCGCGGCGCATCTCGTCCACCAGGGCGACCGGGACGCCGTGCGCCGCGGCGCGGGCGAGCAGCTCGCCTTCGGGTCCGAGCGCCGGTCCGGTGACGAGGAGCACGTCGTAGCCGGGCCGGCGGAGCAGGCCTTCGACGGTGAACAGGGTATTTTCCTGAGCGCCGCCCAGGATCATGCGGGTGATGACGTGGTCGACGCGCAGCGGCCGGGGCGCGGCGGCCGCGGGAGGCGGCGGGGCCGCCGGAGGGGAGGGCGCGACGGCGGCGGCGGGGAGGGAGCGGGTCATCTACCTCGGGGTGGCGCGGGCGTCGGACTCCTGGCCCTGCCACCACCAGTCGGAATAGTTGTCGAGATCCTCGGGCGGCTGGGGCTCGGGCGGTGCCGGGGGACGGCGGGTGGTCGCGTCGGCGCCGGTCGGGTTGCGCGCGGGGCTCTGCGGCCAGGCGGTGCGGGAGCCGGTCGAGCCGGGCGGCGGCTCGAACTCGTCGATGATTTCGCCGTGCGCGCCGACCTCCTGCCGCCCGCCGGTCCCCGCGGCGCCGGCGCGTGCGCCCCCGGCCGCGTTCTCCGCGGCGCGCCGGGCGGCGTCCGCGCCGAGCTCGCCGGCTTTCTGGAGACCGGCCTGCTTCATCCGTTCGAGCGCGGCGGACAGCTCCTCCTTGTACTCCTCGGGCACGGCGACGATGACCGCGCGCATGACTTCGAGCAGGACCGGCGCCACCTGGGACTCGGCGAGCGCGCCCTCGGAGGTGGCGTTCGGATAGATCGCCAGACCCATCAGGATGGTACCGCAGAGGAGGCCGGCCTTGATCGCCCCGAGTCCGGCGCCGCCCAGCCGATCGAGGGGCTTGAGCTGGACGGCCTTCATCGCCTTCTCGATCAGGACGGTGATCGTGAAGAGGACGAGGTAGACGCCGGTGAACACGACGATGTAGGAGAGGACGCGGAGCACGCCGGGCGCGGCGGAGGGCAGGTAGGCGCCGAGAAACTCGGCGGCGGGTTCGTGGAAGTACATGCAGGCGTAGGTCGACACGGTGTAGGTGACGATGCGGGCGATCTGCCAGAGCAGGCCGCTCATCGCGCCGAAGACCGCGCCGATGCCGAGCAGGATCAGAATGGTCCCATCGAGCCAGTTCATTCCTCGTCGTCCTCGGAATGGGAGTCGTCGCCCGGCGCGGCGGGAGACGGGGGCGGAGTCCGGGGCGCGGGCGGGGGCGAGGGCGGCGACTCCGGCCCGGCGACCGGTGCGCTCGGGGCGGCGGGAGCGGCCTGCGCCGCCGCGGGTCGCCGGGGGGGCTTCACCGGCGCTCCGGGATCGCCCGGATAGAAGACCCGCATCATGTAAAGGCCTTGGGGCGGCGCCACCGGGCCGGCGCGCTTGCGATCGCACGAAGCCAGGATGTCGGCGACGCCGGCCGGGGGCAACGCGCCCTTGCCGACCAGCACCAAGGTACCCGAGATCGTGCGCACCATGTTGTGGAGGAATCCGGTGCCCACGACATCCAGAAAAATATAGTCCCCTTCGCGGGTGATGTCAAGCGAGGCGATTTCGCGCACGGTGTTCTTGCGCTGGGCGGACTGCGTGGCGAAGGCGCGGAAGTCATGGCGGCCGACGAGGAGGCGTCCGGCGGCGCGCATCGCGGCGAGGTCGAGCGGGGTGCGCACCCACCAGGTGCGGCGCCACTCGAGGGCGCTGGGCACATCGCGGTGCAGGATGCGGTAGCGGTAGTGCTTGCCGGCGGCGTCGAACTGGGCGTGGAAGTCGGGCGGGGCCTCGACGCAGGCGAGGACCGCGATATCGCGGGGCAGGTGCGCGTTGAGCGCGTGCGGGATGCGCTCGACCGGGACGCGGCAGCGGGTGTGGAAATTGGCGACCTGGCCGCGGGCGTGGACGCCGGCGTCGGTGCGGCCGGCCGCGTAGACGACGGCGACCTCGGAGGTGACGGCGGCGATCGCCGCCACGAGCTTCTGCTGGACGGTGCCGCCGCCCGCCTGGGCCTGCCAGCCGAAGTAGGCGGTGCCGTCATATTCGAGCGTGAGGCGGAGGTTGCGGAGGGGCGGCGCGTGAGGTGGGGGCGGGGCGGAGTGAGCGGGGGGGGCGGGGGAGGCGGGGTCGGTCATCGGAAACACCGTAGGAGAGCGCAGCCGTCCGGGCGGGTCCGCGGTGGACGGGCTCGCTCCCCAGAACGAGCTGTCCCCGCCCGAATCGGCACTTTGCGACCGCCGCG
>JACRIP010000102.1 GCA_016220045.1 Planctomycetota bacterium | reverse complement strand
GGGACTGGTACGCCCAGGACTCCGCGGGCAACGTCTGGTACCTGGGCGAGGACACCTGCGAGTACGAGGACGGGGAGTGCGCGGTGCTCGTCGTAGCCTAGAAGGAGCGCAGGCGCTTCGAGGTGGAATTCCAGACCCCCGACGGCAAGCGCTTCGAGGTGGAGGCCACCGCCGACGGGAAGATCCTGGAGGTCGAGGAGGAGGGCCGCGCGGACGACGACGACGACGACGACGACGAGGACGACGACGAGGACGAGGACGAGGACGAGGACGAGGAGCAGGAGGCAGCCAGGTCTTCGATGACCGCGTCCGGGACGGTCGAGCCGCAATCCCGGCCATCCACGCGCTCCCCCTCCAGGCAATTGACACCCTTATCGGTCCCGCCTATAATCCCCCCTCGCGGCACCCCGCATTCGCCTGCCGCTTCCGAGGTGTCCATGGTCACCGGCGTGATCCTGGCCGGCGGACGGAGCCGCAGGATGGGCGCGGACAAGGCCTTTCTGCGCTTCGGCCCGACCACGCTCCTGGAGCGGCAGCTCGCCGTCGTCGGCGAATTCTGCCGCGAACTCCTGGTCTCCGTCCACGACACCACGAAATTCGCCGGTGGCGCCGCGCGCGTGGTGCCGGACGCCTTGCCGATCCGGGCGGCGCTGGTCGGCATCTACTCCGCGCTCGCGGTCGCGAGCGACCCGTGGTGCTTCGCCACCGCCTGCGACATGCCCTTCGTCGATCCCGCGCTGGCGCGGCATCTGGAGGGACTGACCGCCGGCGGGAGCCCGCTCGACCTCGTGATCCCGCGCTGGCGCGGCATCCTGCAGCCGCTCCACGCGTGGTACGCGCGCTCCGGTATCGACCTGATCCGCGCCCGACTCGACGCCGGCGACGCCGCGATCGTCGGCCTCGTCCCGGCGCTGCGCTCGCGCGTGGTCGAGATCGCGGGCACGCCCTGGGAGGCGCGCGCCGACGAGATCTTCTGGAGCCTGAATACGCCCGACGACCTGGAGCGCGCCCGCGCGCGCGCCGGCGCCGCGCCGCCCCCGTGAGTTCCTGAATCCGCTGCCCCCGACTTTCCGACGGATGAGCATGGCCAAGCTGCGCATCGAATTCTCGGGCTCGGTCCGCGAAATCGACCTGACCGAGGATACCTCCTTCGGCCGCGGCGACGAGAGCACCGTGGTCTTCGACGACAAGCAGTGCTCGCGTCGTCATTGCCAGATCGAGCGCACCGAGGGCGGGTGGAAGCTCGTGGATCTGGAGAGCCGCAACGGCACCAAGGTCAACGGCAATTTCGTCAACCAGCACCTGCTGAAGAACAATGACCGGGTCGAGGTCGGCACCGCCTTCGTGACCTTCCTGAGCGCCGCGGCCGACGAGACCGATCCGGGGACCGGGCCGCCGCCGCCGCCGCGCTTGCCGCCGCCGCCCGCCAAGCCGCAGACCCAGCCGGTGCGCGTGCCGCCGCCGCCCGCGCCCGTGGCCTACCGTACCCCCGCCCCGCGCCGCCCGCAGTCCAGCTCCTCCGCGCTCGGCGCGGTCTTCGGCGCGATCCTCCTCGTGGCCGTCGCGGCCGGCGGTTTCTTCTTGAGCCGCAAGGACCCCGCCGAGGTGCGCGCCACCCAGCTCTGGGCCGAGGCCAAGGAACACATCCTCAAAAAAAATTACGCCGAAGCGGTGAAGGTCCTCCGGCAGATGCCCACCAGCGTGATCGAGTCGTCGGCGCGCGCGCAGGCGAAGATCGACGAGCTGGAGCGGACGCTGGCCGAAGAGCAGCGGCTGCGCGACCACGCCGAACAGACCGACCGCTACGACGAAATCCGCAAGTTCGCGGTCCAGAATCCGGACAAGCGCGACGAGTTGGCGCGCAAGATCGACTTTTTCCGCAAGGACTACCCGACCAGCGCGCGGCTCAAGGACCTCGATGCGCTGCTCGCCGACAGCGGCGGGGGCGCCGGCGGGGGCGGGGGCACGCCGCCCATCCCCATCGACCGGACGCCGGTGACGATCGGCGGCGGCGGCGGAACGACCCTGCCGCCGGTCAAGCCGGACGACTACAAGGTCATCGAGACCAGCGTCGGACAGTTGATCGCGGCGGAGCGCTTCGGTCCCGCCCTGCGCGCGCTGGACGAGTACATCAAGAAGCTGTCGTCGCAGTCCCCCGAGGCCAAGAAGGCGCTCGATTGGCGCGCCAAGATCCTCGACGAGGCCGAGCTGTTCTTCACCGCGAAGGACGAAGCGGCGCGCAAGCTGATCAAGGAACGCAAGTACGCCGAAGCGCGCGCGCTCTACGACGCCGTCGTGAAATCCTTCGGCGAGGAGAACAGCCTGTTCGAGCGCTCGCTGAAGGCGCAAGACGAGATCAAGCGCATTACGGAGCTTGAGAACCCGAAGTGACCGCCCCCTCCCCCTCCCCGGCCCCCGCTCCCGCCGGCTTCGCCGCCCCCGCCCCGACCCCCGCCCGCGCGCCCACGCCGGACGCGGCCGATCGGGGGCGCCGGCGCGTTCGCTACGGCGAAACCGACACCATGGGCGTGGTCTACCATCCGAACTACCTGGTCTACTTCGAGCAGGGCCGCACGGAATTCCTGCGGCGGCGCGGGTTCGCCTACCGGCGGATGGAAGACGCGGGCAGCCTTCTGGCCGTGGTGGAGTGCGGGTGCAG
>JACRIP010000101.1 GCA_016220045.1 Planctomycetota bacterium | reverse complement strand
CGGGGCGGACACAGGGGTCCGCCCCTAAGCCGGTCTGTGGGTTTAGCCCGCGGCGAACACCATGCTTCGCCCTACGTCCGCCCAGTCGCCAGACAGGGGTTTTCGGCCGGGGAGGATAGGGTGGTTAGCCCCGGCGTCGACACCCCCGTTGTGCGTAGGGGCGGACCCCCGTGTCCGCCCCGGGGTGGCCCGGCTGGGCCGTCCTGCGGTCCCCCCTGAATACGGAACGGCCAACAAGCCGCGTGGCTGAGGAGGTTTCGATGCTCCGACCGGCACGACCCGGAGACGAAGGCGCGGTGCAGCGATTGGTGCGCGGCTGCCTGGAAGAGCACGGACTCGGTTTCTACCCGGAGGACGTGGACCGCGACCTCGCCGACCTCGCGACGGCCTACCCCGCACCGGACAGCTTCTTCGGGGTGCTCGAGGAGGACGGCCGGATCTACGGCTCGGTGGGCATCCTGCGCCACGACGCGTCGACGTGCGAGCTGCGCAAAATGTACCTGGCGCCCGAGCGCCGCGGCAGCGGCCGGGGCCGGGCGCTGCTCGCCGCCGCCCTCGCCTTCGCCCGCGAGCACGGCTACCGCCGGGTCGTGCTCGAGACCTCTTCCAAACTGGAGGCCGCGATCCGCCTGTACGAACGCGCCGGTTTCCGCCCGGAGCAGGGCGTGACCTGCGACCGCTGCGATCTACGGTATTTCATTGATCTTACGCCCGCGCCGAAGGCTTGACTTGGCGGCGCGAAGCGGCGTATGATCGGCACGCCGCCGCCGCACCGGGTCCGGGTTCTTGCCGCCGGCGCCGTCCACCACGCTTCGAGGACAGCCATGAACGAGAAGGAATTGCTGACCGAGGTCCGCGACGACTCGCTCTTCCGGCACACGATCTACGCCCAGGTCGAGGACCATTTCGGCATGCTCAAGCACGGCGTGCCGCTGGTGCTGGGAGAGCTGACACGCGAGCTGTCGACGCGGGTACCGCTCGAAGTGCGCGCCGGAGACCGGCGGATCGACGTGCTGGTCGGCCCGCGCACGCTCACCTTCACCGTGCGCGAGGCGATCTCGATTCGCGATGCGGCCTGGAAGGGGCTCGCGGACGCCGACCGGGCGCAGGTGCTGGCGTCGCCGAAATTCACGGCCGCAGGCCTGTATTCCGGCTGCATCGCGGTCCACCGCTCCCCGGCGCGGGTGTTCCACGGCGCGACGGAGCAGCTCGACGCGCAGCGGATCGTGGACCTTTACATCTACCACAACGGCGCGTCGGAAATCCTCTTCCACGGCGGGATCTTCGGCGAGCAGAAGCTGCAGAAGGAGGAGTTCCGCCGCAACACGGTGCCGATTCTCCGGACGATCATCGCGCACGGGATCGAAGTGGGCATCCCGCTGTGGCAGGGTACGGTAACCACCTGTCCGGCGAAGGGGATCGAGAACGCCGAACCGACGACGTGGGTCTATTAACGGGTTTGGAGGTCGCGCTGTATGAACGGTCTTGGGGTCAAGGGCCGCGCGATTTGGACGCCGGAAGGTATTGGGGTTGCCGGTTTCGAGGTTTAGGAGTTTGGAGGTGTTTGCCGCTGCAACGGTTTTTCTGACTGCGCACGCGAGCGCTGCCGACGAAGCGGTAGGGAAAACCGATCCAAGGGGCAACGCCTGTGCCCCGGACGGCAGGCCCTACCCAATGCCCCAAACCGCCAAACCCCTAAACCCCCAAACCTCGCCGCGGCGGCCCAAACCGCCAATCGCCCCCCTCCCAAAACCCCCGAATCCCGTCAGCGGCGAAGCTGCGCGCGCCACGCCGGGACGTGGTCGCGGTAGACGTACTGGAGATGGACCGGATCGACCGCTTCGCCCTCCTTCGCGTAGGCGAAGTCGGCGAGCCGCAGCCCGTCGGAGGTGAGTTCGAAGACGAAGTGCCCGCGGTAAAAAATGTTGCCGGCGGGATCGACCACCGGAGCGGTGAACGGGACTTCGAAGTTCGGGAAGTGCTCGCGGGTCTCCAGCTCGCCGACGATGAGCAGACCGCCGGTCTTGAGCGTGCGGCACATATTGAGGACGGCGCGCTTGAGCGAGGTCGCGGTGAGGTGGAAGAGCACGTTCGAGCAGCGCACGACGTCGACCTTCTCGATCGGCACCGGGCCGGAGGTGATGTCGTGGCGGCAGTAGATCGCGGAGCGGCCTTCGGTGTCGAACTCGCGCGGGAAGGCGCGGTCCACGCCGACGATGGTGGCGCGGGGGAAGGCGCGCTGCGAGCGTTCGACCGTGGCGCCGTTCGAGCAGCCGATGTCGGCGAGTGAGAAGGCGCGCTCGCCGAAGAGCTCGTTGAGATAGATGTCGAGCACCGAGTTGCGGTGCTCCCAGGTGGTGGGATCGACGAGGGTCATCAGCAGATCCTTGAAGCGCGCCCGGTGCTGCGGGTCGCGCAGGATGGCCCTCAGGTTTCCTACGTAGTCGTCCTTCGGCCGGCCCAGCCCCTCGCGCTCCACCATCTGGAGGTAGGGGATGCCGATGTTGATGACGTGGGCGAGCCCCTTCTTGTAGCGCTCGCGCTGGGTCTCGGCGAGGAACTCGCGGAAGCCGTCGACCTTCTCCGGCAGCAGATCGAGCATGTCGAAGGGGATGACGGTCTCGTCCAGGTTGGCGGTGCAGTCGAGGATGGAGGTGCTGAGCGGCTCCGCGTAGATCTTGTCGAGGGCGGTGTTGAGCCACTGGATCTCGCGTTCGCGGTACTCCTCGTAGCCCTTGAGCGACTGCATGCGCAGGTTGAAGGCGGTCAGCCGTTCCCAGTGCATGTCGATGGAGATGTCGAGCAGCAGGTCGGAAGTCTTCATCGGCGTCCGGCTTCGCGCAGGAGGTGGGGGGAGAGGTCGGTCAGCAGAGCGATGCAGGCGCCGGTATTATTCGGTCGAATGGGCCGGACGTCAAGAGTGAGGCGAATTGGAAAATGACTGAGCCCGTGTGGGCCGGACGGCCCGTACTCCAGGGGACGCTCTTCGTCTTCGCGGCGGCGCGCCCGGCAGGCGCTGCGGGCGCGGGCCCGGCGGAGGCTGCGCCGAAGCTCCAGATCGACGGCGTGGCGTGGTCCGGCGATCGGCCGCTCACGGTGGCGCGCGCGCTGCACCGGATCCTGGTCGCGGACGAGTTTCTGCGGCCGTCCGCGCGGGACCCGCTCGCCCCGGCCGCGCTGGTGGCGGACCGGCGCGTCTACCGGCGCGACGAGCCGCTCCGCTTCGTCGCGCTCGCCGCGGGCCGGAGCGGCCTCGAGCTGGCGGTGCGAGCGGGCGACCGCGAGCTCTTCCGCGAACCGGTCGCGCTCGACGCGTGCGGCGCGGCGGTCCACGCGACCGAGGGGCTCGGCCTCGGTTCCTACAGCGCTCACCTGATCTCTGACGGACAGGTGACGATCGCGGAGTGCGAGTTCTCGGTGGCGGACCTGACGCTCTCCCCCTTCCGCGCGCGGCACGCGGCCTACGAGGTCGCCGGGGACGAGGGGCGGTTCCGCTACGAGCTGTTCCGGCTCGATGCGCCCTATGCCGGGCCGGTGGCGATCGGGCTCTTCTGCGGGGTGTGCAACGAGGTCGTCCACCGCGCGCAGGAAACGGCGCGCGAAGGGCTGGTCTCCTTCCGCTTTCCGTTCGCCGGGCACGGCGGGCCCTTCCGGCTGGAGTTCACGACGCCGGACGGGGACACGGCGACGCACAGCCTGGCGAACACGGCGAGCGCGGAGCGGCGCGAGGTTCCGTTGTCGCGACTGGGAAGGGTGTGGGTCGGCTCGCTGCTGCCGCATCCGGCCGGCCGGGACGTACGCGGGATCTGCGTGCGACAGGAGGGGTCCGAGACCCAACCGTTCGACCTGGAAGAGGTCGCGGCGACGCGGGTGCGCCTGCGCGCGCTGGCGCCCGCGGAGTCGGTCTGCATCGTGCTCCTGCCGTTCGGCGCGGAGCCGAGCCAGGAGATCACCCGAGATCGCATGGCGAAGGGGGAGACCCTCGACCTCTCCATTCCCGCGCCCGGCGCGGCGCTCCACGTCGGGGCCTGGACGAAGCGGGGACCGTTCGAGGCGCGGGCGGCATGCCTGCGACCGGCTGAGCTGTCGGTCGCGGTCGAGGCGCCGGCGCGTGCCGCACCGGGCGCCGAGGTCGAGATCGTGGTGCGGGCGGCGGGCGCGGGCGCGGGCGGCGCGGTGAGCGGCGTGCTGGTGGTGGCGGACGCCCGGCTCGACCGCGAGGAACCGGGGCCGACGCTCGCGCGCACCCTCTTCGAGCGGATCGAGGGGGAAGCGGCGCTGGCGGCGGTCGGCGATGAGGTAGATGCCTGGGGGCAGTCCGGGGGCTTCGCGGAAGGCGCGCTCCCCGATGCCATGCCCATGCCCTCCTTCGCCATGCCGCTCGCCCCGCCGCCGCCGATGGCGGCCGCCCCCATGATGATGACGAGCCTCGCCATGGGAATGGCGGCGCCGGACGGAATCATGCGGGAGGTCATGTCGTCCGCCGGGGAGACGGCCGCGGGCGGCGCTGGGCCGTCCGACGAGGCCCCGGCGGCGGCGGCGTTGGGCGCGTCGCTGCGCACGGAATTCCCCGAGCTGCTCCTCTGCGAACGCATCGACCTGCAAGGCGAGGTGCGACGCCGGATTCGGTTGGGCGAGCAGGCCGGCGCATGGCGGGTCGCCGTCTACGCGCTCGGCGGTGCCGATTTCGCCGCCGCCGAGGCCCAGATCGAGACGGCCACCGACGTGTCGGTGGAGCTCGACCTGCCCGCGCTCGCGCACCCGGGGGACGAAGTCCACGCGCGCGTGCTGCACCGCCTGCCGGGCGCCGGGACGCTCTCGGTGAACGGGCCGGGCGTACTCCTGCGCGACGCGCCGGTGACCGGCTCGGGCGCGCTTGAGATCGTGGTGCGCGAACCCGGGGATTTCACGGCCGAACTGGCGCCGGCGGGCGGGGGGCCCGGGTCCGCGCTGCGGCGCACGGTCGGCCGGCCGGGCGTGGAGCGCCGCATGGTATCGACGGTGCGCCTCCTCCGCCTCGGGGAAACGCTTGAGGGCGAGCGCCTGACGGTCTACCCCGGCCCCGCGAGCTTCCTCTCGGAGGTGGTCAAGTCGCTCCTGATCTACCCCTACGGCTGCGCCGAGCAGACCTCCGCCAAGCTCGCCGGCCTGGCCTTTCTGCGCCGGGCGTGGAAGGGCGGCCTGGTCGCGCTCGATGCCGCGAAGCTGGAGCGCTTCACCGTCGGCGGGCTGCACGACATGGAGAAGTTCCGTCACGAGGGGCTCTTCTCGCTGTGGGCCGGCGGCACGCCCGAGGTCCGGACCACGATCAAGGTGCTGCGCAATCTCAGCGCCTTCCACCGCGGCGAGGAGGAACGCGCCGACGGCCTGGTGACCCCGGCATGCGCACGGCTGCGGGCCGAGGGCGTGAAGGACAACGACCTCCTGCCGCTCGGCACGGAGTTTCGCGCGGAGCTGCGCGGCGTGGAGGATGCCGCCGCGGCGTACTTCGTGACGCGCGAGGAGGGCGAGCGGCGGCGGCTCGCGGCCTACGTGAAGGAGCGTGCGGTGGGCGGCGGGACGACGGCGCACTGGCCGGCGACGAGCGCGTGGGCCGGCGTCCTCGAGGCCACCTGCGAGGCGCTGCGGGTGATGCACGCGGCGGGCGAGAGCGCGCTCCTGGAGGCCGGGATGAACTTCGTGTCGGGGCAGTTCGTGGCGGGCCGGCTCAAGAGCACGAGCGACACGCGCGCGTACGTGGAACTGCTGGCGGCGCTCGGCGGCGGCGCCGGCGCGGCGCGGGCGGAAATCGACGGGCAGGAGACGACGTTGACCGAGCCGCGACGGGCGCGCCGGGTCGTCGCGCGCTCCCCCGGGATCATCGTCCGCGCGGATCGCGAGGCCGAGTTCGACTACCTGGCGGCGGAGCCCGCGTTCCGCTTCCGCGTGACGGCGACGCCGGCCCAGGTCGAGCGCGGCCGGCGGGTGGAGATTCGGGTGATTCCCGGAGAGGCCGGCATCGCGCCGGTCTGCCGCCTGTACCTGCCCGGGACGCTCGCGCTCTTGCGCGGCGGCGCGAACGCTCAGACCGTGGACGAGCCGCTCACCGGAGGCGAAGTCCGGGTCGAAGCGGTGGCGGTGCGCCGCGGGCGGGGGGACGTGCGCGCGGTTTTGTACGATATGTATGATGTGGATCGGATCGGGAGCGCCGTGGGGGTGCCGACGCACGTCGTTTAACGACGTTCAACGACGTTCAACGGCGTTTAACGACGTTGAAGGACTTTTGACCAAGGCGAACAAGGTTGAACCGGGTTCACCATCACTAAGCGACGTTCAACGTCGTTAAACGTCGTTGAACGACGTTAAACGACGTTGAACGACGTCCTGCGAGGATGAGAACCTGGCGCGCTTCTCACTGGCGGTTAGAACGTTTTTTCGCATTCTCGGCGATGCCCCCTTTGCCGAGCAGGTGGTACGACTGGTGAGCGGTGGTGCCTTGCCGCCCCCGCCGCCGCCGCCGGCAGCGCCGCCGCCACCGCCTGCGGCCGTGCGGAGCGAAGCGCTGACCCTGCTCGCCACCCTGCAGCGCGAGGCGCGCTTCGTCGATTTCGTGCAGGAGCCGCTGACCGGCTACACGGACGCGCAGATCGGCGCGGCGGCGCGCGACGTCCACCGCGACTGCGGCAAGGTCCTGGAACGGCTCTTCGCCCTGCATCCCGTAGATACCCGAGCCGAGGGCGCGGCCGTGGAACTGCCCGCGGGCTTCGATGCGGGCCGCTTCCGGCTGAGCGGCAACGTGGCGGGCGTCCCGCCCTACCGGGGCACGCTGCGCCATCCCGGCTGGGAGGCGGGCGCGACCAACGTGCCGGCGTGGAGCGGACCGGAATCGGCCGCACGCGTAGTGGCGCCGGCGGAAATCGAGGTGACGGCATGACGGCGAAATACGCGATCGGCATCGACCTGGGCACGACCAACAGCGTGCTGGCCTACGTTCCGCTGGGCGTGGAAGGCGGCAAGGTCGAGGTCCTGCCCCTGCCGCAGCTCGTCGCCGCGGCCACCGTCGAGCCGCGCAACCTGCTCCCCTCTTTCCTGTACCAGGGCACGACCGACGAAGCCGCGGCCGGGAGCTTCGACCTCGGCGGACGGAAGAAACCGGAGCATGCGGTCGGGGCCTACGCGCAGCGCCAGGCGGCGGACTCCCCGATGCGCACGGTGACCTCGGCGAAGAGCTGGCTGTGCGTCAACCGGGTGGACCGGCGCGAACCGATCCTCCCCTGGGGCGCTCCCGCCGACGTCCCCAAGGTCTCGCCGGTCGAAGCCTCGAAACGCTACCTGGAACACCTGATCTGGGCCTGGAAGCAGGCGTTTCCGAAGGCGCCGATCGGCGACCAGGAGGTAGTGCTGACGGTGCCGGCCTCCTTCGACGCCGGGGCGCGCGAGCTGACGCGCGAAGCGGCGCTCGCCGCCGGGCTGCCGGAGAGCTTCGTCCTCTTGGAGGAGCCGCAGGCGGCGCTCTACGCGTGGCTGGCGGAGGTAGGCGAGAAATGGCGCCGCCGGCTTAAGCTCGGCGACCGGCTGCTGGTGTGCGACGTCGGCGGGGGGACCACCGACTTCACGCTGATCGAGGTCGCGGAGGAGGGCGGCGGACTCGCGCTCAAGCGCGTCGCGGTCGGCGACCACACGCTGGTCGGCGGCGACAACATGGACCTCGCGCTCGCGCACCAGCTCCGCGGCGCCTTCGCGTCCAAGGGCACGGAGCTCGATCCCTGGCAGTCGGTGGCGCTCTGGCACGCCTGCCGCACCGCGAAGGAGGCGCTCCTGATCCCGGACGCGCCGGCGAAACACCCGGTCACCATCCTCGGGCGCGGGCGCAAGCTGATCGGCGGCACCGTTTCGGTGGACCTGGAACGGACGACGGCCGCGGCGCTCCTGATGGACGGGTTCTTCCCGGAGTGCGCCCTCACCGATGCCCCGGCGCGGCGGCGCGTGTCGGGCTTCAAGGAGATCGGGCTGCCCTTCGAGGCGGATACGGCAGTTACCCGGCACCTGGCCGCCTTCCTGACGGCGCACGGAGCGGCGGAGCCCGGGACGCGGCCGACGCACGTGCTCTTCAACGGCGGCGTGTTCAAGGCCGCGGCGCTGCGCGACCGCCTGCTCGAAGTGATGGCGGGGTGGTTCGGTGGCGGCGAGTCGGTGCGCTCGCTGGAAGCCACTCCGGACCTGGACTTCGCAGTGGCCAAGGGCGCGGCGTACTACGCGACGGCGAAGCAGGGCAAAGGCGTGCGCATCCGCGGCGGCACGGCGCGGGGGTACTACGTGGGCATCGAAAGCGCGGGGCCGGCGATTCCGGGCGCGCCGCGGCCGCTGCGCGCGCTGTGCGTCGTTCCGATCGGGATGGAGGAGGGCACGGAGGCGGACGTGCCGGGCGACGAGATCGGGCTGGTGGTCGGCGAGCCCGCGCAGTTCCGCTTCTTCAGCTCGACGACGCGGCGCGACGACCGGCCGGGCGCGCTCTTGACCGCGTGGAGCGAGGGAGAATTGGCCGAGACCGATTCGCTGGAGGCGCACTTGCCGGCCAGCGGCAAGGGCAAGGCGAAAGAGGAGTACGTGCCGGTGCGCTTCCGCTCGAAGATCACCGAGCTGGGCATGCTCGAGCTGTGGTGCGTGGCGACGAACTCCGAGCAGAAGTGGAAGCTGGAGTTCAGCGTGCGGGAGGAGGCGGAGGGTAGCTCGGGGTAGCGGGGGACCCGTGGGAAGGGGGGGAGGGAAAGGGGCAGGGGGGAGGGGACAGGGGCAGGGGGGAGGGCGGAAGGTGTGTGGCCGATGCGAGAAGGCGATAGCCACCGAACACACGGAACACACCGAGAGACGACTTTTTTTCGAATGGGTGAGTGGCATGCGCGGATTGAATGGCCGCAATCGACGAATTCGTCGTAGGGGCGACCCTTGTGGTCGCCCTCGCTCCCGCACCCGACGACCCTGGACAGACCTTCCCGGCACGCGCGTAACACGCCGAGGATTGGAATGAAGAAGAAACCCACTACCTCGAACGAGCCCGCACCCGAAGCCGCGCCCCCCGCCGCGCGCTACCTGGTGGGGATCGACCTGGGGACGACCAACTCGGCCATGGCCTTCGTCGACACGCAGGACGCCGAGCGCGCCGTGCGGGACTTCCGCATTCCGCAGCTCGTCGCGCCCGGCACGGTCGAGGCGCGCGACGTGCTCCCCTCCTTCCACTACGAGGCGGCGGCGGGAGAGTTCGGCGCCGGCGCGCTCGCGTTGCCCTGGGCGCCGCAGGCCGGTCCGCGCACGGCGGTCGGGCTCTTCGCGCGCGACCACGGGACGACGGTGCCGGGGCGGCTGGTCGGGTCGGCGAAGTCCTGGCTCTGTCACTCCGGTGTAAACCGTATGGCCTCGCTGTTGCCCTGGCAAGGGGCGGCGGACGTGGAGCGGCTCTCCCCGGTCGCGGTGAGCGCGCGCTATCTGGGGCACCTGCGCGCGGCGTGGAACCACGCCCACCCGCGGCATCCGCTGGAGACGCAGGAGGTGGTGCTGACGGTGCCGGCCTCCTTCGACGAAGTGGCGCGCGAACTGACGGTCGAGGCGGCGGCACAGGCGGGGCTGCCGCGCGTGGTGCTCCTGGAGGAACCGCAGGCGGCCTTCTATGCCTGGCTGCACGCGCAGGGGGACGCCTGGGCGAAGCGGGTGCGGGCGGGCCAGCGCATCCTGGTCTGCGACGTCGGCGGCGGGACCACGGACTTCACCCTGATCGAGGTCGAGCCGGGGAAGCGGGGCGAGGTCCTCTTCCATCGGGTGGCGGTGGGCGAGCACCTGATCCTGGGCGGCGACAATCTGGACCTGGCGCTCGCGCACCACATCGAGGACCGGATCGCGGGGACGGGGAAGCTGGAGCCGCGGCGCTGGGGCACGCTGGTGCGCACCTGCCGGCAGGTGAAGGAGACGCTGCTGGGCGCGGACCCGCCGGAGCGGCTGACGGTGAACGTCGCGGGGTCGGGTTCCCGCCTGATCGGCGCGGCGCTGACCTGCGAGGTGACGCGCGCGGAGGTGGCGGCGTTGGCGCTGGAGGGCTTCATGCCGCGGGTCGAGCTGGACGCGAGCCCGGCGGCGCGGCGCTCGGGGTTCCAGGAATTCTCGCTGCCGTACGCGCCGGACCCGGCGATCACCCGATACCTGGCGGCATTCCTGCGCGCGCATCCGGCGACCGCGGCGGAGGCGGCGGCGGCCGGCGGGCGCGGGCGCAAGGCGGCGCGCGATCCGGTCCTGCCCGACCTCGTGCTCTTCAACGGGGGCTGGTTCGAGTCGGCGCTCCTGCGCGACCGGCTGGTCGAGGTGCTGACGTCGTGGTTCGGGGAGGCGCGCAAAGCCGGGAAGAAGGCGCCGATCGAGGTGCTGGAGAGCGCGCGGCTGGATCTGGCGGTGGCGCGCGGCGCGGCGTACTACGGCCGCGTGCGGCGCGGCGAGGGCGTGCGCATCACCGGGGGCCTCGGGCGTGCCTACTACGTAGGAGTGGATACCGGTCGGGAGGAGGAGCGGTCGGCGGTCTGTCTCCTGCCCGCCGGCACGGAGGAGGGGCAGGGGGTCGACCTGAGCGAGCGGTCGTTCGAGCTCCTGATCCGGCGGCCGGTGGAGTTCCCGCTCTACGTCTCGAGCACGCGCACGACGGACGCGCCGGGCGACCTGGTGGCGGCGGCGCCCGAACAATTGACGGCGCTGCCGCCGAT
>JACRIP010000100.1 GCA_016220045.1 Planctomycetota bacterium | reverse complement strand
GGCGCGTTCGCGGACGATGCCGCGGATGCGGCGTTCGCCGATGGTGAGGATGAAGTCGTGGACGGCGGCGTCGGTGGGGAGGGGGAAGACGTAGACGGCCTCGATGGCTTCGTCGAAGGGGTTGGCGAACTGCTGGGTGACTTCGACGGCGCCGACGTAGGCGCTGACGCGGGCCTTCACGTCGGTGTGTTGGAGGGGGACGGAGACGTCCTTGTCGGCGCCGGCGCGGCGGGCGAGGAGGCCGCCGCCGCCGGGGATATCGCGGACGGCGAGGGCCGAGGTCTTCCGACGGGTGACCTCTGCCCGCCCCGCTGCGGGCTGCCGAGTGGTGATCTCGGCCCACCTCGTCTTAGGGGGGAAAAGGTAGGGTTCTCCCTCCTTGTGGGACGTGCGGTCGGCCGGGTCGGAGGCAATCGCATTCGTAGAGGTTTCGACGCCGTACTCCCCGATGTCCGCACTCCCCTCTCCCCGCTCGATGACCAGGAACTCGTCTCCCGGATCAACCTCGATGAAGCGGGACTCGGCCGTCACCCTCGCCCGGTCTGATCTCTGGTAGAGCTCGCCGATCCAGGGCGTATCCGCAAGGAACGGGACTCTCGACGACGTGCCCGATGTGGGCGCGGGCCGCTGCGGTACCGCGGTGGCCTGCGCGCGGTCGTAGCGCGCCGGAGCGGAGAGCGAGCCGCACCCGGCAACTCCCACCGCCAGCACGCTCAGGCAGCCGAGCGTCGCGAGCAGCGAATCCAGCATCGAGCACTTGTGGCCGGTCGCCCCCGACGCCATCCGGTTGTTCCCTGACATGATCCCTCCATCGAATGCTGTGATGTCCGTCTGCTCGGCGACCGCCTACACAGGGCACGAGGAGTTGAGAAAAGCGCTATCGATAGCCACCGAACACGCCGAACACACCGAGAGGACTCGTTGAATGGGCCGGAGCGCGCTCCGCGCGATCCGCGGCCGGGTCGATGGAATGGCACTGCGCTGCACTCCCTCCTCGCCGCGGCCAGCCTGGGTTCGCATCACGCGCAACCATTCAAGAAAAGTCGTCTCTCGGTGTGTTCCGTGTGTTCGGTGGCTATCTACTCCGCCTTTCTCAACCCCGCCCCGCCGCGTCGCGTCGCGCCCGCGCTAACGCGGTCGCCGACCCGCGGGCACCCAGGCCGCCGGCACGGCGCGCTCCAGCACCGTCGCGAAGTACGACATCCCGTACGGCATCGGCACCGGCACGCGCACCAGCACCGCCGGCGCCGTCCCGGTCTCGGTCAGCGAATCCACCGCCACGAAGGACGTGAACGCCGACACCAGGTTGAACTCCTGCGCGAGCTTGCGGATGCGCTCCCCGGCCTGCGCGTCCGCGCCGGTCGCCAGCGCATCTTCCAGCTCCGCGATGCGCGTGCGCGCCCACACCGCCGCGATTCCCGGATGCGCCGCCGTCCGGTCCTCCAGGTCCAGCGGCAGGGCGATCACCTGGTTGCGCGTCCCGTCCCAGCCGAGCAGGCGCACCTCGGCCTTCCCCGAACCCGCAAATCGCCCCGTGACGATCGTCGGCCGACCCGCCAGCAGGTCCGGCAGGCGGCTGGGATACACGCCGCTCACCTCCAGGTCCCCCCAGTCGATGCGCAGGTCGGTCAGCGCCGGCCGCCGCACGCGCTCGTAGAACGCATCCACCGCGTCACCCGCGCTTTCGTCCAGCCCGACGTAGGAAGCCACGCCCTTGCCCATCCGCGCCAGTCCGTCGAGCAGGAAGCGGTTCACCGACGAGCCAATGCCGAAGCTGAAGAGGCGCGACTCCCCGAGCCTCATTTCGACCTCGGCGAAGATCTGCGCTTCGTTGCCGATTTCGCCGTCGGTCCAGAAGGACACGATGCGGTAGCGTTCGGGGTCGTGCGGGAAATCCAGCGCGACGCGGATGCCGTTGAGCATCTCGGTCCCGCCCTCGCCGTTCAGGGATTCCACGTAGTCGATGCCGCGCTGTACGTTTGCGGCCGTGGCCGGGATCGGCGCTCCGCCGAGCTGCGATGCGCTCTGCGAGAACTGCACGACCTGGAAGGAGTCCTCCGGCCGCAGGGAGCGCAGCGCGCGCGTGACCGCCTGCTTGGTCTTCTCGATCGGCGCGCCGCTCATGCTGCCCGAACAGTCGAGCACGAAGACCATCTCCACCGGGCGGCGCGGCAGGTCGGCGGCGTGCGCGGGCGGATGGAGCACGAGGGCGAAGAAGCCGCCGCGCGCGTCGCGATGGGTCAGCAGGTTGGCCTTGAGGCGCCGGCCGGCGACGCGATAGCGCAGCACGAAGTCGCGGTTGGGGACGGAGTCGAGGGGGGCGAGGCGCACGCGCGCGGTCTCGGGCGTGGGGCGCTCGATCACCGTGGCATGGCTGGGGGACCGGAGCTCCTCGATCGAGACCCCGGCGTCGAGGTCCACGGTGAGGGCGATGTCGTGCCCGCTGCGCTCGTCCGCCGGCAGGTAGAAGAGATCGGTGGCCTGGCCGGAGGCGCCCACACTGCCGGGCGCAACGGCGCCGATGCCGTCCGTGGCGCCGGCCGGGTTGTAGCGCGGGGCGACGACCATGGGGTAGACGAATTCGTACCAGCCGTCCACGTAGGGCAAACAGTGGAAGTAGGTGATGTTGACGTCGATCTGCTTGCCGGGCTCGAGATTGGCGATCTTCTGGGTGAAGATGTTCGGCCGTTGCTGGTCGAGGAGGGTGGCGGGGAGGCCCTGGGCACGGGCTTCCTGGTAGATCTGGCGGGCCTCTTCGCGCGGGCGGATGATGCCGCGGATGCGGCGCTCGCCGATGGTCATGATGAAGTCGGTGATGGCGGCATCGGTGGGGAGCGGGAAGACGTATTCGGCTTCGATCTTCTCGTCGAACGGGTTGGCGAACTGCTGGGTGACCTCGACCGTGCCGACGAAAGCGCTGACGCGGGCGTGGACGTCGGTGTGCTTCAGGGGTACGGCGATGTCCTGATCGCAGGCGCCGGCCGGCGCGCCGGCGGCGCGGGGTCGGCGCGCGACCAGGGCGCCGTCGCCGCAGTGGACCGGCGGCGGGCCGTCGAGGGCCATGCCGCTGCCGGGCGGGCTCGGGTCCGGGGTGTCTGCGGAGGAAAAGGGATTGTCCGGCATCTTCGATTCCAGCACGACCAGCTCATCCGCTCGGTCACTGCCGCGGAGTTGCGTGGCATTCGGCCACCACGGACGGTTGCCGCCGGTCGGCGGAGGGAGGGCGTTCTTCGTGAAGTAAAGAGCGAGAGCCGAGCGAACCGAGCCGAGAACTCCCAGCACCTGCGCGTCCGCGGGGTTGCCCCGGGCGGGGGGGGTGCCTTCAGGCCACCCGTAGTACGGAAAGGTGCGGTCCATACCGTAGCGAGAGACGTAGAGCGTCAGGTAGCCGCCGAGTTGCTTGAGGTTGTTCTTGCACTCGGACTTCTTGGATTGCCGATCAGTCACTCGGCGATACTCGTACACTCCCCCGGTCGAGAGCGCCAGAGCGACCGCCGCTCCGGCCCACACCCAGCGTCGCGTCCTCATAGGCTCTCCGGCTCCTACCAACAGGCCACAACCAACGCCACCGACCGACGTGCGTTCGACGGATGAGGCTCTCGAAAACGTGCCGGCCGGGCCACACCGGGGCGGACACAGGGGTCCGCCCCATAAGCGCTAACCTAAGGAGGTCAGGATGGGCACTGCCGACTCGTGCCAACTCTCCCGAGTTCGAGCGTTGCTCGACAAGAGTTCGCCTATGCGCTCCCCTTCATCGAGGATCTG
>JACRIP010000107.1 GCA_016220045.1 Planctomycetota bacterium | reverse complement strand
TCTGGGCCGCGAGTAGCTCAATGCGGAATCGGCACTTCCGCGGTTGACCGTAGCGGGCCAACGACGGGCCCGGTTGCGCCGAATCCTCCGCGCGGTAGCTGCCGAGAGTCGGTGGGAGGGGCGGCCCTGGTGGCCGACCCATCGTGGCCGACCCGGCGGTTGCCGGCCATGCTACCACGGGGCGCGCATCCCCCTTCGCTCCCGACTACGGGGGACAGGCCAAGGCCCTGTGCGTTGCCCACATCTTTTCGCTGGACACCGGCGCACCCAAGAAGCCCTCACCTCACCGATGATGCGGGTACACCGCACTGCCTGGCTGCGCCCACCGTCGTCCTCGTCCTCGTCCTCGTCCTCGTCCTCGTACTCGTACTCGTACTCGAACACCCTGTGCGTTCGAGTACGAGTACGAGTACGAGTACGAGATACGATGGAGATGCGGAGTCGAGGGCCGGTGTCCAGCAACCCCAGTTGTGGGTAACGATCAGGCCCAGGCCCGCCCCTACGAGACCGCGCGCTCCCCGCGACCCCCAGTCGCCTCCATCCCCCTCGCCCTGCTCACTTGCCGCCCGCCCCGCCGTCCGTCGGCGCGGCGCCCCCGCCCGCCGGCGGCAGCGCCACCCCCAACACCCCCGCCACCTGTTCCAGCCGCGCGTCATATACGGCCTTCACCCGGTCCCGCTCCGCCGCCGCCTCCTCGAGCGTCAACGCCTCCCCCGCATCCCCCGCCGCCGGCGCCTCCGCCCCTTCCGCCAGGTACTTCTTCGGCACCGCCTTCCCCGCCCGCCGATACGCCAGACCCGCCTCCGCCGAACCCAGCTCCCCCAGGTCCGTCACCAACTGGTCCGTGTAGCCGTACACCGCCGGATACTTCAACCCGATCAACCCCTCCGCGTCCATCGCCGTGTCCAGCTTCAGCACCTTCCGCTCCAGCCGCAGCTTCTCTACCCCCGCCTGCCACCCGCCATGCCACGCCTCCCACACCGCCGCGTCAAACCGCTTCCCCGCCGCCTCCGCCGTCTCTCCCCCCCCGCCGCCACCACCCGCCCCCGCTGCCCCCGCTGCCCCCGCCGCCGGTCCCGCCGCCGCCGCACGCTGCGCCAGCTCCGCGCGCGCCGCCTCCAGCTTCGCGACCCACCCCGTCGCCCACACGCCGATCTCCTGCGCCTCCTCCGCCGCCGACTTGTTCGACTGCCCAATCACCACCGGCGCGTCCTCCGTCCCCTTCGCCAACACCACCCGCGCCTCCGCCAGCGCCGCCGCCGCCTGCCCCAGCTTCCCGATCTCCCGGAACAGATCCTCCATCCGCGACGGCTGCTCGTACTTCTCCGGAATCGCCAGCTTCTCCGCACGCAGCAGATCCCGCGTCAGCGCCAACACCACATTGCGGAAGATATAGAGAAACGAGGTCATGCGGTCGTGCACCGTCGGGAACAGCGGCACCAGCGTCAGGTTCTCCAGCTCCACCCGCTCCTTCTCCAGCTCCGCCCACGTCCGCAAATGCCCGTCGGCAAACTCCTCCCACGCCGCCGCATCCAGATGCCCCGCCTTCATGAAGCGCTCTTTTTTTTCCCGGGCGCGCCAGCCGGTCTCGAAGTCCTTGGCCGCGGCCTCCATCCGGTCCGCCGTTACCCGATAGGCGGCCTGTGCGCGCTCGCGCTCCGCCTTCTCCGCCGCCGGGTCGCCGTAGGTAAGCTCCTTGCTCCTCATCAGCCGGTCCGGCCGCAGACCCAGGCCCGCCGTGGCCGCCGCCCAGGCCTTGCGCACCGCCGGATGCTGCTCCGCCAGGTTGAAGCTGACCAGCGCGACGTAGCGCCCGGGCAACGGCGTGCGCTCGAGCGGCCCGATCTCGATCGCAAAGGCGCCGCGCTCGACGTACCCGCTGGCGTACACCTCGCGCGCCTGCTTGCCCTGGTAGAGCAGGGTCGCGGTCAGGCGCGCGCGCTCCGGCAACGCCGCCCCACCCTTGATCAGCACCAGCACGTCGCGCCCGCGCGCCTCGAAAGCCGCTTCGTCGATGCGGAGTTCGCTCCCGCTCTCCCCCGCGGCCGCTACCCCGCACGGCGCCGGCCCCAACCCGCTCGTGCACAATGCCACGAACGCCGCGAGCGCCATGCGCGCCGCGAGCGCCGCGGGCGCAGCCGCCGACGCGCGCCCCAGCGGTCGGGCGACGAGCGGAAGCCGGCGGGCGCGGTCCGGCGATCCCGGCGGTGACCGCCGGGCCGAGCAGGGGCGAGCGGAGGCTTGCATCTGGCGGAGCGTCCTTACGGCAGTACGGTGAAACTCAAGAACTGCGGCGCGCCCAGGGCGTAGGTGATCCACACGTCGTCGACGATCGGCGAGTTGCGGAACGGGTCCTGGCCTTTGCGCTCGAAGGTCAGCTTGAACTGGAAGCTGTCCCCCGCCGCGAGCCGCGGCAGGCCCGCCGCCACCGGCTGGCTCTCCCCCGCCACCCGGTCCACATCCGTCGAGCGCTGGAGCTCGTGCCAGCCCGTCTCCGAGCTCACCCGGTAGGACAGCCGCACGTCCGGCTTGCGCCGCCGCGGCGTGTTCTGCCGGTTCGATAGGGTGTCTCCCCGGTAATTCGCCACCGGACGGTACGCCGTCATCCCGATCGTGCGCAGCTCCGTCCCCGCCGGCAGCGGGAACTTCCCGACGTAGGTGGAATACCCGGAGTACCCCGTATCGTCGAAACGCCACGGCGGCGCGAGCCCGATGTCGGTGTTCGGGACCAGCGTCCGGAAGACCCGCAAGTCGTCGAAGGTCCCGCTGCCGATCGTGTCCCACCAGGGCATGTTCGAGCCGAAGGCGAATTCGCTCAGGGTCGGGATCGGCCCGATGCGGATGATCTGGGTGTTCGGCGGGACCGGTTCCTCGTAGACCGCCACCGAGCGCTCGCCGTCGAGGAACATGTCGAACTGCATCTCGTTGCGCCACCGCGCCGTGAAATAGTGCCACTGGCCGGGGTTCCAGTTGGTGCCGCGGATCGGGATCCGGTAGAGGCACTTCATGATGCCCGGCACGTAGCCGAGGTCGTTCTGGGTCTCGCGCGCGGCGGTCCCGTAGGAGTCGTGGTACCACAGGCCCTCGAGGATGAACTCGCCGGTGAACAGGGCGTACATCAAGAAGATGCGCCCGCGGTTCGGGCTCAGCTCGAACTGCTGGTCGACGGCGAGCAGGTCGCGGTACTGGATCGAGCTCGGGATCGATCGCCAGGTCGGCTTGACCCAGAAGCCGACCGCGCCCAGGAGGGGCGGAACGTTCTGGACCGGGCTGTAGTAGATGGCCTTGCGCCGCTCGCGGCGGATGAAGAGCCCGTCCGGATAGAGGTCGGAGTAGTTGTTGGCGCCGTTCAAGTCCTTGATCAGGGAGCCGCCGCGCTGCAGGTTGGTGACGGTCTGGCCGGTCGCGAGGGGCGCGCGGCGGTTGGCGGGCGTCGCCGTGTCCGCGGACAGGCTCGGGTAGGCGTCGCCGCGCCCGAGTTGGGCGATGTTCGGGCTGTCGTTGTAGAGCGCGCGAAAGGTCATCGCGCCGGGATCGCCCCAGGGTAGGGCATTCACCGGGTCGGCAGGCCGCAGCGTGACCTGCCCGTCGTAGATCGCCGGGCCGTCGCGCGCCCCGTCGCCGTTCGAGTCGACGAAGGCGTCGCCCTTCGAGAAGCGGCCGTCCGCGTTGGTGTCGGTGTAGGCCTCGGTCGCGAAGTCGGCGATCTCCTCGGGCAGGGTCATGACGTCGGGGTCGATCGAGACCTTCACGCCCGCGCCCTCGAAGTCCTCCTGGGTGGTGAGGACCTGCGTCTCGAAGAGTTTGAGCACGCAGCGGATCTCCTTCTCGGCGATCGCGCGGCCGCTCTTCTCGGTGACCCGTCCGTAGGAGCCGATTTCGTAGTAGCCGGTGGCGTCGAGGCAGAGTTCGGTGGTGTAGACGATGAGGTCGGACTTGTCCATGCCGTGGTAGCGGCTGGCGTCCGGCTGGAACTTATTGAGGTTGCTGTTGGGCGTGGCGCAGGCGAGGGCGAGCTCGCGGAAGGGGGTATTGAAGTTGCCCACGAACCCGGTGACGCCGGAGAGGAAGCTCGCGAACTGCGCCCAGGTCCGGAAGGGTCCGTCGAAGCGGCCGTTGGCGTAGGTATCGGTGAAGGCCTCGCCGGGGTCCCAGATGCCGTTGCCGTTGGCGTCGGTGAAGGTCTCGGCGCGGGCCGCGACGATCGCCTGGGCGAGGTCGCGCGGGCGGTTGCCGGACATGACGTAGAAGCTCTTGTTGGGTCGGTTATTGTCGGTCTGGTAGCCGGAGATGCCCAGGAAGGCGGCGGTGAGGAGCGTGGGGTCGGCGCCGTTGATATTGATCGGCGCGCGCGGCTCGAGCTGGTCGAGGCGGCGGAGGCGCTCGGGCATGACCAGGAGGGAGCCCTGGGGATCGGGCTTGATGGTGGAGCGGTCGACCCAGGCGTGGGCGGTGACGAAGTTGCGCAGCACGTCGAACTGGGCGGGAGTGACCACGCCGCGCGCGACGAGTTCTTCCGGGCTCAGGTAGGGCTGGCCGGCCTGGATGCGGTCGCCGAGCGCGCCGCTGTTGAAGAGCAGCGTACAGAGGTTGCGGTAGAGCGTGCGGTAGCCGGTGCCGGCGCCGTTCAGGTAAAGCAGGGAGGAGGTATCGATCAGGCGAACAACGTAGGTATCGCCGCGCGGCCGGAAGGTCCCCTGGAGCGCGCCGGTGTAGCCGCGGCGCACGCTGCGGCCGCCCTCCAGGATAGCGGTGAGGTCGGGCATGCCGTCGCCGTTCTCGTCCGCGAAGAAGCTCGGACGGCGCGCGAAGCGCAGCGGGCAGGCGAGGAAATCGACGATGCCGTTGGCATTGCCGTTGGCGTCGTCGATCTGGGCGTCGCCGCTCAGCGGGCCGCCGATCAGGGCCGCGTTGCCGTTCCAGTCCTCGCCGCCGTAGCGCGCGTCGGTCCCGAGGCTCCGCGCTTCCTGCAACCGGGCCTGGACGAAGGCGACGCCGGAATGCGCGAGCATCAGCGCGCGCACGGCCGAGGTGTAGTTGCTCGACGCCTCGCGCTCCATGCCGGAGATCGTGAGGAAGGTGGTGGCGATCACCACCAGGATCGAGAGCATGCCGAGCGCCACGATCAGCACCATGGCGCGCCGGGCGGACGTGCGGGTGGGTCGCATGGTTGTCCTCACTACACTACTGTCCCG
>JACRIP010000038.1 GCA_016220045.1 Planctomycetota bacterium | reverse complement strand
CGCGTACTCGGGGAGAGTCCAGGCAGACGACCGCCGCTGAAGGATGCCGCCGCGGCCGTCGCCGCCAGAACCGCCGCGAGTGCGGCGCCCGCGTGCCACGTCTTCATCGTCGCAGGAGGCCATCCATGATCCGCCGCCCCGGGCGAGGTACGGAGGAGACCCGATGAACCGGTTGCTCGAGCGCCATCACCGGGCGGGCCGCGTCGTGCTGCTGCTCGCGCTCTTCTCCTCCTATCTCTGGCTGAATCGACGGGCGGACGGGATGGCCCCCGTCGACGTCGCCGTCGCGCTCGACCGCGCGATCCCCTTCCTTCCCGGCTGGCAGTTCGTCTACGCCGTCGGGTATCTTTTCATGTTGCTGCCGGTTGCGGTCGTGCGCCGTCGGCGCGCCTTCGAGTCGGTCGCCTGGGCCTACGGGTGGGCGCTCGCCGTTTCCAGCGCCTTTTTCTTCTTCGTGCCGGTGCGCACCGTGCGGCCGGCCCTCGCGCCGACCTGCTTCGTCGAGTGGGGGCTGGCGGTGAACTACCACTTCGATCACCCGAACAACTGTTTCCCGTCGCTGCACTTGTCGATCGCCTTTCTCGGCGCGCTGGCGAGCGGGCGCGCCAACCCGCGGCTGCTGGGACCGGCCCTTTTCGTGGCCACGCTGATCGGCGCGTCGACCCTGTTCGTGAAGCAGCACTACGTGGCGGACGTCTTGGCCGGGATCTTCCTGGCGGTGGTGCTGGACCGGTGGGTGATGGCGCGCGGGTTTCGGCCGGCCGCGGCGTGGGGCGGGAGTGCGGCGGCGGGCGTGGGCGGGCGCGCGGCGTGCGGCCCGGCCGCGGCGGAGGACGCGGAAGGGCCGGCGGCCTATCCGGCCTGGGTGGCGCTGACGATTCCCGGGGCGTACGGTGTTGCCGTGATGATACTGGGGCTGCTCTACGGGTCCGGTTGGCGACCCTGGGAGTAGGGGCTCAGTTTCGCTTCCGCTTCCAGTCCTTGAGTTCCTCGGCCTTGGGGAAGCGATCGACGAGGCGGCCTTCGGTGTTGCGGAAGTAGACTTCGCCGCCTTCGTTGATGATGTAGGTGTCGACGCCGGAGTCGGGGAACTTCTCAGGGTAGGCGCAGAAGGCGTAGGC
The DNA here is from genome assembly GCA_016220045.1 of Planctomycetota bacterium. Lineage (GTDB taxonomy): Bacteria > Planctomycetota > MHYJ01 > WSZJ01 > JACPWG01 > JACRIP01. Next base: position 10,076 of record JACRIP010000038.1, on the reverse strand, counting down.
CTTGCTGTTCGAGTTGGGTTCGCCGTAGCCCATGGCGTCGATGCGCTTGTACTGCTCGCCCTTGGCGGTGAGACTGATGGCGCGGAAGAGGTACCCGTGGTACGGGGCGGGCCCGGTGGCGGAAGCGTAGATGATGGCCGGGGAGCCGTCCGCGGCGGCGATGGAGCTGGACAGGAGTTTGACGGCGGAGCCGCCGGGGGGCGCGTACATGGCCAGGCCGGCCACGTCCAGGGTCCAGTAGGCGCGGGTGGTTCCTCCCCAGGGATTGAGCTCCAAGAACGCGCGCTCGGCGCTGGCGATTTCGAGCAGGGCGGTGTAGGCGTAAGTCTGGTTGCCCTCGGGACCGCTGGTGGGAACGGCGGTGAAGAAGACGACGATGACCGAGAGCAGGAGTGAGAGGCCGCCGGCGGCGGCGCCGCCCAGGGCGAGCGGGAGTCCGCTGAGTTCGACCTTGCGCTTTTTGTTGCGGTTGTTGCCGGCGATCTGGAGCTTGGCGATGCCGGCCAGGGCGGCGGCGGTGAGGGCGCTGAGGAGCGCCAGGTAGTGGGGCGAGCGGCCGAGCCGGCTGAGGAGGACGATGCCGACCATGCTGGAGACGAGGGCGAGCGCGCCGGCGCCCACGGCGGCGAGGGCGTAGGGGGAGACCTTCTTGAGGATCGGGCTCTTCGATTTGGCGTCGGTGAGGTCGCCGCGGCAGAAGGGGCACACGGTGGCGGTCGCGGGCACCTGCTCCTTGCAGTGGAAGCACGCCTTGCGCGCGACCGAGCCGCGCCGGACCACCTTGGTGGCGCTCTTGCTGCTCGCCGCGGCGGCGCTCGCGGGTGGCGGCGCCGCGGCCGCCGCCAGCTTCTGCAATTCCTCCATGGTGGGGACCGGGATGGCAATCTTGCAGATCGGGCAGGTGGTCAGTTTGCCGATTTCCGAGTCCGGCGCCTCGATGGAGTTGCCGCACTCGCAGGGGAATCGCAGGCTCATCGTGCTCGGTTAGCCTTCATCGAAACTCTCGGTATCGCGCGCGCGCACGGGGCGCGGCGCGGGGCGGCCGGTGGCGACCGACCGCGGCGGATGGTGGCCGATCAGGCATTTCTCGCCGGTCCCGATCAGGTCGGCGCGGCCGGCGAGCTCCAGTGCATCCCGTACCAGCGCGTAATTCTCGGGGTTCTTGTACTGAAGCAGCGCGCGCTGCATGCGCCGCTCCCGCATCGCCTTGGCGACGTAGACCGTCTTGCCGAGGAGCGGATCCACGCCCGTGTACCACATGCAGGTGGAGAGCGTCATCGGGGTGGGCGTGAAGTCCTGCACCTGCTCCGGGTAGAACCCCTTCATGTGGATGTACTCGGCGAGCTTGATGGCGTCGTGGATCGTGCTGCCCGGGTGGCCGGCGATGAAGTACTCCACCTGGTACTGCTTCTTGTGGAGGTCGGCGTTGGTCTCGGAGTAGCGTCTCCGGAATTCCTCGTAGACCTCGATGGGGGGCTTCTTCATCGCGGCGAGGGTGTCGGGCGAGGCGTGTTCGGGTGCGACCTTGATCTGGCCGCCGACGTAGTAGCGGCAGAGGTCGTCCATGAACTTCCCGGAGCCGTCGCGCAGGACGAGGTCGTAGCGGATGCCGGTGGCGACGCGGACCTTCTTGACGCCCGGGACCTTGCGCACCGACTCGAGGACGTCGAGGTAGGGGGTATGATCGACCTCGAGGTTCTTGCAGTGGCGCGGGAAGACGCAGTGCTGGGTCTTGCAGATGTGGTGGACCTCGGGCTTGCCGCAGCCGGTCTTGTACATGTTGGCGGTGGGTCCGCCGACGTCGTCGATGGTGCCGCGGAAGGAGGGCATGGCGGCGATGTGCTGGGCCTCGCGCACGATTGATTCCTGGCTGCGCGACTGGATGGTCGAACCCTGGTGGAAGAAGATGGTGCAGAAGGAGCAGGCGCCGTAGCAGCCGCGGTGGGACTGGATGGAGTGTTTGACGGTCTCGAAGGCGGGTACGCCGCCGTCTTTCGCGTAGGAGGGGTGCGCGGCGCGGGCGTAGGGCAGGCTGTAGACCGCGTCCATCTCCGACTCGGTGAGCGGGAGGGCGGGGCAGAGCTGGATGACCCACTGGTCGCCGTGTTTCTGGGCGACCGGCTTGGCGCTCCAGGGGTTCTGGTTGTAGTAGATGCTCTTGAAGGCGCGGGCGTAGGCGGCGGGATCGGCGGCGACCTCTTCGCAGGACGGGATGACCACGGCGTCGGGGAAGGCGGAGAGGTCCTTGCGGCGGATGCAGGTGCCGTGGACGTCGTTGAGGGCGGCCGGGTCCTTGCCTTCGGCGAGGCGGCTGACGAGCTCGAGCGCCTGGCGCTCGCCCATGCCGTAGACCAGGACGTCGGCGCGGGCGTCGAGCAGGATGGAGCGGCGCACGCGGTCGTCCCAGTAGTCGTAGTGCGCGAGGCGGCGCTGGCTGGGCTCGACGCCGCCGAGGAGGATCGGCACGCCCTTGAAGAGTTCCCTCAGGCGATTCGCGTAGACGATGGTGGCGCGATTGGGGCGCAGGCCGGCGCGGCCGCCGGGGGAGAAGTCGTCGTCGTGGCGGAGTTTCTTGTTGGCGGTGTAGTGGGTGACCATGGAGTCGATGTTGCCGCCGGTGACGCCGAAGCAGACGCGGGGGCGGCCGAGCTTGAGGAAATCGGAGGGGGTGCGCCAGTCGGGCTGGGCGATGACGCCGACGCGGAAGCCGTGGTGGACCAGCCAGCGGCCGACGAGGGCGATGCCGAAAGCCGGGTGATCCACGTAGGCGTCGCCGGAGACCAGGATGACGTCGAGGCCGTCCCAGCCGGCGGCGCGCACTTCGTCGAGGCTCATGGGCAGGAAGGCCGGCTGGGCGGGCATGACGGAGCATCCGATGGGGGGTGGAAGGGTGGGCGGCGTGCGGCGGCGACCGTCCCACTCATGAACGGCGCATTCTAGCGGGGGCGGGGCCAAAATGCAAGGGCGGAGGGCCACGAAGACGGGGGCAAGGGCCACGAAGGGACGACGGGAACACGAAGGGCCACGAAGACGAGACGCACGAAGGGCCACGAAGACGGGGGCCACGACGGGTCGCGACGGCCGAGTCACTTGCGCAGGTCAATGGTCCTACCGCCGTCGCGACCCGTCGTGGCCCCCCTTCGCGGCCCTTCGTGGTCCCCGCTTCGTGGCCCTTCGTGTTCCGTCGTCTTTCGTGGTTCTTCGCAGCACTGCCCAGTGCCCGCATCCCCCCTCCCCCCCCCAACGAAACGAGGGGCCGTTCCCGGGACCGGGAACGACCCCTCGGTGGGGATGCGCTGGGCAGGGCGACCGTGGTCTAGGCGTGGGCGTGGCGGCGCAGCGTGGGCTCGTCGCTCGCGCTCAGCTTCCAGTAGCCGAGCTTGCGGCGGCGCTTGAGGATCTTGCGGCCGCCCTTGGTCTTCATGCGGGCGCGGAAGCCATGCTTGTTGCGGCGCTTCCGGGTATGCGGCTTGAACGTGTCGCTCATGGAAGGTCTCCCGGTTCCGAAGGATAGGTGAAAGGAGGCGCGAGTGTAGCGAGGCGGCCGGCCAAAGGCAAGCTTTTTTCGCCGCCGGAGCGAGATTCAGCGCGTGCGGGCCGGGGCGGGCGCGACGATGCGCGGCGCGCCGTCCTCGGTCAGGTCGACGATTTCGGTGGTCGCGGTGCCGGGTTCGGCGTCGCGGTGATGGATGCGGACGATCGGCCGATCGGGCCGCTCCGGGTGGGCGCGGACGACCGTGGCTTCGAGCCCGCCGTCGAGCGTGACCGGCGAACCGATCGGGTAGTGGGAGAAGGCGCGCACGAAGGACTGGACCGCGCCCTTGTCGAACGCGCCGTGCGCCGCGCCGCGCAGGAGCTGCTGGACGGCGGCGCTCGGCGTCAGCGATTCCTTGTAGGGGCGGGGGGAGACCATGGCTTCGTAGGCGTCGGCCACGCGCACCAGGCGGGCGAGCGGGTGGATGGCGTCCCCGGTGAGTCCATGCGGATAGCCGTCGCCGTCGGGCCGTTCGTGGTGTCCGGCGATCGCCTGAGCGATCGAACCGTCGAGCAGGCATTCCTCGTCCACGTAGCGCGCGCCGCGGTCCGGGTGTTCCTCGACGATCGAGCGTTCGTCCTCGCTCAGGCGGCCCTTCTTCGCGATTACGGCGGCGGGCACGCGCGTCATGGCCACGTCGTGAAGGAGGGCGGCGGAGCCGAGGCGGAAGAGGGTGGGCTCGTCCAGGTCGGCGCGGCGGCCGAGGTAGAGTGCGATGCGGGCGACATTGACGGCGTGGCGGGCGATGCCGAGGAGCTTGCGGTCGTCGGCGTGGTAGGTGAGGTCGAGGAATTCGCTCGGCTCGCCCTCGAGCTGGACGCGCAGGCTGTGGAGCGCGGAGCGGAGGAGGTTGAGGTCGAGGGGTCGGCCGGCGCGCGCGTCCTCGCAGAGGCGCAGCGCATGGAGGGTCGGCTCGGCGGCGGCGGCGGCATCGCCCGCGGGGGCGGACTCGCCGGCGCCGGCGTGGCCGCGCGCGGAGGGGGTGCCGCCCGTGCCGTCGCCGCCGCCCGCGGCTTCGTCCGGCGCAGCGTTCCCCGCGAGCATGGTCTCGACCAGGGCGGCGGTCTCGCGCGCCGAGAGCTGGTCGCGATGGACGCGGGCGACCGCCTGGGCCATCGTCTCCTCATCGGGGAGACGCCCGAGTTCGATCGCCTGCGTGGGCTGGACGATGCCCAGCATCAGGGCTTCTTTGAGGAGGGTGGGGAGGGTGACGAGCTTGGCGCCGAGTTCGATGAAGTCGAAGGTGACGCCGAAGCGGTGGGCGAGATCGACGATGGAGATATCGGGGAAGGTGCGGGAGATGTAGATGAGGGATTCGGCTTTTTCGAGGGCGGAGAGTTCGAGGCGGTCGAGGTTTTCGGAGAGGGAGAGGTCGACGACGCCTTCGTCGTCGAGGTCGAGGATGAGGGCGGGGATTTCCTTCCAGCCGAGCTTGCGGCAGGCGAGGAGCCGGCGCTGACCGGAGATGAGCTCGAACCCCAGGCCGCGTTTGCGGAGCACGATGGGGGAGAGCAGTCCGTAGCGTTGGATGGAGGACTGGAGGCGTTCGAGGTCGGTCCGGTCCACGCTGCGGCGGGGCTGGAAGGCCTGGCCATGGATTTTGGCGATGGGGACCTTCTGCCCGGCCGCCGGTTTCTTGCCGCCGAAGATCATCGACGGATGCCGCGAGGTGGGCTACGCCTTGGCGGCCGCGAGTTTGGCGGTGGCGGCGAGGACCTCGTTCTTGGAGGCGTCGTAGACCGAGACCTTGCGGCCCTGGAACCAGACGTAGCCGCAGACCTTGGCGTAGAGGGTGTCGTCCTTGCCCTTGCCGACGTTGTTGCCGGGGCGGAAGCCGGCGCCGCGCTGGCGGACGATGACGGAGCCGCCGGTGACGAGTTCGCCGTCGTACGCCTTGACGCCGAGGCTTTGCGGGTTGCTGTCGCGCCCGTTCTTGGCCGCGCCGGCGCCCTTCTTGTGTGCCATGGGAGGTTCCTCTGCGATACTGCGGTTAGTGTAGGCTGCCCGGAGACTGGGGGCGAGAGGCCCCCCAGGAAAGCGCAGCAAAAATAGCCCACGGAGGGAGGGATGTCAAGGGATTTGGCGGGACCCGGGTAGCCGCCGGTCGGTGCGCCCGCGGCAGGGCGCCGACGGCGCCGGTTCCCGCGTGTCATGGCCCGGCGTCGCGTCGCCCATCAGGAAGCCCCCGATTCTGGTTGTGAAAGGCTCCCCAACAACGTAGCATCCGGGTCTGTGCCGCGCCTCAACCCCCACCGCTTCTCCAGCTCCCTGCGCATCGGTCAGCCGGATTCCCTGGCCCTCCTTCCCGCGAGGCCCGCGCCCCCATGACCGCCGCCGCCCCCCCGTTCCCCCCGCTGCTCGCCGCCAGCGTCCGCGCCTGGACCGCCGGGCTCCTCGCCGCCGCCGGACTCGCCGGACTCCTCGCCGCACGCTTCGCCGCCGTACCCGCCGATCGGCCCGCCCCACCCCCCTCCGCCTACGCGCTCGCCTTCGCCGACCTCTTCGACCGCGCTGAGGTCGGCCCCATCTGGAGCGGCGTCGGCCTCGTCCAGCACGGCGCACGCTGGAGCATCCACGACGATGCCCTCTGCTTCCGTGGCAACTCCGACGGATTCCTCCTCCTCAGCCGCACCATCTTCGGCGACTACCGCATCGAATTCGACCTCGCCGCCTGCGCGGACTCCACCTACCTCGGCGACCTCTCCCTCCTCGTCCAGGTCTCCGAAAGCGAAGCCAAAATCTACTGGGGCGACTCCTACGTCTTCACGCTCGGCGCCGAAGGCAACAGCCGCACCCGCATCTTCGCCCACCCCGGCGAAACCCCGCTCGTCTCCCTCAACGTCTCCCGCGGCGGGCCCCTCCTCGTCGCGGGTCAGGTATTTCACGTAACCATCGAGCGGACCCGGCGCCGCCTCCGCTTCCTCGTCGATCGCACGCCGATCCTGGAATACGACGAGTACTTTCCGCCCCCCGGCGCCGGCTACTCCACCTTCACGTTCTCCACCCACCGCGGCCACGTGCATTTCGACAACCTGCTCATCTACTCGCTCGTCCCGCCGGCGCCGCCCGGACCGCTGGACGAGGCCGAGCGCAAGTACCGCCTCCGGGACCGCGCCGGCGCCCTCGAGCTGTACCGCGCCGCCGCCGACCGCCTCGCCGCCGAGTCTTCGGGCGCGGCGCAGCAGGCAGAGGCCGAAGCCCGCTTCAAGCTGGCGCTGCTCCAGATCGGCCAGGGCCGGCATGCCGAGGCCGCCGCCAACCTGGAACGGGTGGCGGACCCCGCCGGACGGGCGGCCGGGACGGAGTGGTCCGCGCGCGCGCGTTTCTATCGCGCCCGGCTGCGCGCGTGGCTCGGCGAGTGGGAAGCCGCCGCCCCGGAGTTCGACGCCATCGCCGCCTCCGACCCAGGTCTTCACCTGGCGCTCCTCTGCCCCCAGTCCTTCGGCGCGCTGGCGCCGCACCTGGCGGAGACCGGCCGGCTGGACGGCGCCCGCGCGTACTACCGGCGCGCCGCGGCCTCGGCCAACGGCATCCCCGCGCTCGCGACGGCGTCCCGCACGGCGGCGGCCGACCTGCTGGCGGCGCAGGGTCAGGCGGCCGACGCGATCGGGGAACTCTCCGCCCTGGTGCGGGAGGCGCCCGGCCCCGCACCGGAGATCGGCTCCGCGCTGGCCGTGCTGACCTGCCTGCTCGGCCGGCAGGGACGGCTGGCCGAGCTGCCGCCGCTCTGCGCCGAGCTCAATCGGCGGGCGGCGGGCGATGCGGGCCTGGCGCTGGCCGCCGCCACCGCCCGCGCGGCGGCGCTGATCGGACTCGGGCGTCTCCCCGAGGCCGAAGCGGAGGTCGCGACCGCGCTCACGCAGCATGCGAACTCGGCGCGCGTGCTGCGCTTTGCGGCCCTGGAGATGGGGGCGCGGGCGGCGCGTCTGGCGGGCAAGCCGCTCGACCTGCAGGAGACCATGGCGCGCCTCGGACCGGCGCCGGCGGCGGTGACGCTGGATGTCGTCCATGCCACGTGGCGTCTGGTCCGCACGGCCGGGCGGCTGGCGATGCTGGAGCGCTCGGGAATGCCCGACCCGACGGATTTTCCGGAGGTGGCGTGGGCGGATTGGGAGCAGGGGCGGAAGGAGGATGCGCTTTCGGGCTGGCGCAGCGCGGAGGTCCGGCCGCGCTCGTTCCAGCGCGCGATCGCGCGGCTGCTGCTCGCGGCGGCGGGCGGGCGCGCGGGCGCGACCGCGGGCGTCGCCGGGACCGAGCCGGCGCCGACCTTCGAGGCGTTGGTGGCGGAAGCCGCGGCGGCGCGCGTTGCCTACGCGGGCAGCGATGCGGCGAACGATCTGGAGTTCTTCATCGGCGTTGCGCATCTCCTCGCCGGGCGCAAGGCCGACGCGCGGGCCGCCTTCGTGCGCGCGCGCGACCAGAGCGTCGCCGCGGAGTGGCCGTACTTCGAGGCCGAGGCGCAACTCGCGCGGATGGATCAAGAGGGGAAGTAGGGGAGGGGGGCGGGGCTGGCGGGGCGCTCGCCGCCGCGACTTCAGTCTCCGGCCGCGAAGCGTACCCCCGCCTGGACCATGCCCACCAGCAGAGGAATCAGTAGTAGGCCGTAGGTCACTCCGTTCATGATCCGGACCGTCATCGCGAGGCGCTCCGGGTCCAGATCACCACGTCGCCGAGCAAGGCAAGCCCGCTCGACCTTCACGGTCACGAGGTAGTAGGGTAGCATCACCAGGACGGTTCCGACGAAGAACCCCAAGTCGTCCGCGTCATTGGGAAACATGCCGCCAATGAAGACAGTCTTGGCCAGGATGAGCCCGATGACCGAGCGTGGGCCCGGTGGCAACAGGGAGGCGAAGATGCCGGCGGGGATTATGCCCGCCAGCGCGCAGAGGTAGCCGACGGGGAGCCCGGCCAGGGTGGAGCGGAGATTCGCCCGCAGGGCCAGGCCCATCGCCTCGGCCTGGCTCAGGGGATGCCGCCACATCAGGACGATTCCCTCGGCGATCGTGACCGGGAGCAGGAGCACGAGCATGACGACGACGTGAATCGCGATCGAGGGGATGGCGACGTTCGCGAGCAACAGGATCCCCGGCGCATCCATAGAAACACCTGCTGCTCAGGTCTGAGAGCGTGGAGCTGACGAAAACTCGAGTAGCACGACAACGCCAATCGCCGCCCCAGGAGGACGGAGCGTCCGCGGTGCCAAGCACCGTAGCTCGGCCATCCGGCACGTTTGCAGTTCCGCCTTCAGGGGCGGTGGCAAAAGCAGCCGGCCGAGCCACCCCGGGGCGGACCCCTGTGTCCGCCCCGCCAGCTCATCGCTTCGGCCATTCCGGCACCCTTGCGACAGCCTCTTCAGGCGGAACGATGGGCCAATTGCGATTCCTCTTCGGCGTAGGCTCCGCCTGCTGGCGGAACCGCGAAGGGGCGGGCCTTGCGAGCAGCATTCCTCGGCCCGCCCCGCCCGCCGCAGATGCCCTAGCTTCCTCCGGCGCCGCCGATCGCCGCCGCATAGCCCTGGTAGAAGCCGATGATGTTCATCGCGATGAAGACGGCGATCACGACGAAGAGCAGCACCGGCAGGATCTTCGTCATGCGGTCCACCGAGTGCCCGACCTCCTCCTCCAGCGACTGCGCGACCTTCAGCAGGCACTCGTCCATCTGCCCGCCTTCGTCCCCTGCCACCAGAACGCCGATCATGTTGGGGTGCAGGAGGCGCGTTTCGTCGAGGGCCTCCGAGAGCAACCGGCCGTCGCGGATTCGCCCTACGGCGTTTACCAGACGGGCTTCGATCGCGGCGCTGCCGCAGGCGCGCGCGGCGAGCTCCAGCGCCGAGTAGACTCCGACGCCGGCCTTGTAGAGCGCCGCCAGGCAGCGCATGGCGCGCGCTACCCCGGCCTTCTTGACCACCGGTCCGAAGAGCGGCACGTTTTGCAGTACGGCGTCGGCGGCGCGTCGGATGACCGGCGACGACCCGATCACCCAGCGCGCCACGAGGATCGCCGCCCCGAGACCATAGAGCCCGGCCAGGAGGGGCAGCGCGTGCACGAGGTAGGTGGCGAGGTCGTCGGTGAAGAGGTACTTGATCGGCGGGACCAGCGCGGCGGCGTGGAGGAGGAGCACCGGATAGAGGGTGGCGGTGATCACTTTCTGCTTGAGCGCGCTGCGGCGTTCCAGGTAGGAAAGGATCGAGCGCAGGCTCTCTTCGAGGGTTCCGCCGGTCTCGCCCGCGCGGATCATGTGGACTTCCATCTCCCCGAACGCCTCGGGGTGGCGCGCCATGGCGTCGCTCAGGCGATGGCCTGATTTCACTTCGTTGTTGACGTCGGCGAGCGCGCGCTGCATCGGGCCGGGCGCGAATTGCGCGGTGATGCGGTCCAGGCTGCGCGTCACCGGCAGTCCGGCGCTGTACATGACGCGCAGGCCCTCGTAGAAGGCGGTCACATCGCCCGCCCCGGCGCGGCCGAACATGCGGTGATCTCCGAGAGAGTCCAACGTCCCACAGGTCAGTGGCCGGTGGCCGGTGGTCAGTGGACGGTGGGCG
>JACRIP010000097.1 GCA_016220045.1 Planctomycetota bacterium | reverse complement strand
GGCGGCGCGAGCAGCGGGTCGCCCGGCGGCCGCGGCGGCGGGTCGGGAGGCGGATCGAAGGGCGGCTCCAAGGGCACGGCCCGCGGCCGGCGCGACGGCCCGCCGGCGCCGCTCGGAGACCGCTCGTGGATCGACGTGAAATACGGTATTACACTGATCCCGCCCGACGGCTGGAAGACGATCCCGGCCCCGAAGGAGTACAACGAACAGTTCCGCAGTGCGCAGGCGGCGCAGGTCAATCTCGTCCAGTCGTTCCAGGCTTCCCAACCCGATGCGGAGAACTACCTGGTCTCGCTGGACGTGCTCAGCCTGGGCGCGACGCCGGACCTGGACGGAGCGCTGGCGATCTTCTACGCGGTCGAAAACGAGATCAATCGCAAGTTTTTCGTGGACGAGGCGAAGCCCGCGCGCGAGAAGGTCGGCGGGCAGGCGGCGGCCTGGCTGGAACTCACGGCACAGACCGGCTTCAAACGCCTGATCGAGGTCGTGCACGGGTACGGGGAGGGGTTCGCGCTCGTCTTCTGCTGCAGCCGCCGGCATGCGGACCGCAAGGCGGGCGAGTTCCACGCCACCGCGCGCACCTTCGCGTTTCTCAACGACGATCAGATCGCGAAACTGGCGGGCCGCCCGGGCGGCGCGTCGGCCCTGACGGCCGGGTGGTCGTCCCTCCAGACCGCGCACTACGAGATCGAATACAACTGCGACCGGCCCTTCGCCGAGCTCATGGGCCGGCACCTGGAGGGCATCCTCAAGGAGTACCAGCGGCGCTTCCCGCTCGACCTCGACGCGGCGGCGCGCGAGGCGGGCGATCGTAAGGGGTACACCCGGTTCACGGTGAAGGCCTTCAAGACCTACGACGAGTTCGCCGCGTATGCCGCCGCCAACGACGTGTCCGGGGCGGCCGCCTACTTCAGCCCGGCGCAGAACGAACTCGTGTGCTTCAAGACCACCGACTGGGGCAAGAAGCTCACCTTGAACATCATGTACCACGAGGCCAGCCACCAGTACATCCACCTCTACATGGGCGGACGGGTGGACATCCCCACCTGGCTCGACGAAGGCGTGGCGGAGTACTTCTTCGGCGGCGAGTTCCAGCCGGACGGGAGCTTCGTGATCGGCGTCAACCGGGAGCGCGTCAGCACGATCAAGGACGCGATCCGCCACCGGACGCACGTGCCGCTGGCGAAGTTCTTCCAGTACACGCAGTCGCAGTACTACGCCGACGGCGCGCTGTGCTACGCCGAGGGCTGGGCCATCGTCTACTTCCTGTGGCGCACGCCCGACCCGCAGTACGCGGGGTTGATCAACAAGTTCTACGACGCGCTCAAGCTCTCGCGCGATGCGGACCGCGCCTTCAAGCACGTCTTCGGCGGGGTGGACTTGGACAAGCTGCAGGCGGACTGGGAAGCCTGGATGCTGACGCCCGGGGCGTTGCGGTAACGTCGCGCGCGGCTGTCCGCCCTCCGATCACCGCAACCGGTAGTTTCCGGACACGCGGCCCGCGTCTCCCCCCTCCCCGCGCCCCCCCTCCCCACGCTCCCTTCGGCCGCAGCCTGCGGATTCATGACGCATTGCGTCAGAATTGAACTCATGAATATTTCATTTTATTCGTGGCCTGCCGGTTGCGTACGATACGCCGCGGCCGGCAGGATCCGGCGCTTCGTTCGTGACGCCGGGACGGCGCCGGACGGCCAGGACCATGGCAAGAAAATGGACCCATGATGAGGCACGACAGCATGCGATCGATCCTCCGGTGGGGCGGCGCCGCGGCGGCGCTCCTGTTCATTCTCGGGTTCGGCTCCGTTGCGGGCGCGCACACGTTCACGACCGGCTACTACACGGCCACGGGCACGGTGCAGCCGCTCGGCATCAGCATCTACATGCAGGGCTCGCACAAGCTGGTCGCCGCGAGCGGTTCGACCCTGTGCCTGCTCACCAGCACGCGCTACGAACTGGAGGCCTTCGAAGGCGACACGGTGAAGGTCAACGGCTATACCACGCATACCGTAGAAGGGCACGCGCAGATCATGCGCGTCAGCAGCCTGACGGTGCAGCGCTCGTCGCGCAATACGTTGCTCAAGACGGTGCTGGCGAGCGGCGCGCACACTTCCTTCAGCGCGCCCGGCGGCGGCGCCAATTACGCGCTGCGCGACGCCGCGACCTACGCGCGCTTCTGGGCGCTGCTCCAGCCGGGCGAGACCGCCCCGCCGGTCGATTTTTCCCGCCACATGGTGCTCGCGCTCTTTCAGGGCGTGCAGTCGAGCAGCGGCTACTCGATCCCGGTCGATAAGGTCCAGCGCAGCGGCAACCGGACGTTCGTGACCTACCGCCGCGTGGCGCCCGCGCCAGGCGCGATCGCCCTGACCGTCCTCACCAACCCCTTCACGATCGTGCGCGTCACCCGCGCCGGCGGCAGCGTGTTCTTCAACGACCGCCGCGCCGACGACCTCGTCATGGAAACCAGACTCACGGTTTCCGGCCGGGTCACCGCCGGGACCGGCATCGACCGCAGCAAGGTGCGCGTCGGCACCTTCTCGATGAACACCAACGCCCGCTACTTCCAGTGGCCGGGCAACATGCCGGGCGACATCACGGCGCTCGCGGCCGACGGCAGCTACAGCAAGTCCCTGAGGCTCGACCTCCCGGTCGGACCGGAACAGCGTCTCTACGTCATCGTCTGGGAGGAGCGCGAGGGGGACACCGTGGTCGGCGGCGCGCCGCGCGTCGTCAGCCCCGGGTATTACTTCGAAAGCGGCTCGTGGCACACGGAAGCGGGCGACACCTACGCCGCCGGCAGCACCGTCCGCCGCTCCGTGACCTTGACCACGACCTCGAATTAGCGGACTCGGCCGCCGCGTTCCGCGCGGCGGTACGACACTCCACGGTGCCCGGAAACGGCCCTCGGCGTCCCCGAGGGTCGTTTCTTATTCCGCGGGCGCGCACCGCCACCCCGGCGTTTCCGTAACAGTTCTGTGCCGACGGCCCGCTACGCCCCGTAACAACGAGCCGTTCCGACCGGCCCATGCCGCACCGGAGAGAATGAATATTCGTCCGCAATCATCTGCCGTATCAGCGGTTGCGACTTTCTCGACGGAGATGGCACCGAGGTTGCTAATAGGCTTCCCGTCACGCAAGAGAATGACAACCGAAGAAAACGCCAAACCGATGGGTGACGGCCCCGCACGACGGGGCACCCGCGGGAAACGATAGACGGTTACCCTTTTCTTTCACCCTTTGCGATGATCAAGGAGCACACCATGAACGCCCGCAAGACTTTCGGTGGCAAGTTCGGCAAGTCCCGCGCCCAGGCCATGACCGAGTACATCATCATCGTCTCCCTGGTCGCCATCGCCTGCATCGCGGTCGTCACGGCCTTCGGCAAGCAGATCGCCAACCTCTTCAAGCGCTCGACCGACGCCCTCGGCTCCGGCTCGGTTCAGGCTACGGTCAAGGAAGACACCGGCAACTTCACCGGGATCAGCGACTCCTCGGGCGGCGGCGCCGCGGGTGGCGCGGGCGCCGGGAGCTAGTCAACGTTCCGGTGAACCCCTGATCCAGACACGGCCGGTACCCCGCATGTGACCTTGACCTTCCCCCTCAACAAACCTGAATCAACCAAGGAGCCTACCATGAACGCCCGCAAGACCTTCGGTGGCAAGTTCGGCAAGTCCCGCGCCCAGGCCATGACCGAGTACATCATCATCGTCTCCCTGGTCGCCATCGCCTG
>JACRIP010000096.1 GCA_016220045.1 Planctomycetota bacterium | reverse complement strand
TGGAAGGGCGTGAAGACCCAGGCCGGGTACGCCGGCAAGCCCTACAACCAGAAGTCCACCCCCATCGAGTGGGTCGCCCCGGTGCTGCGCCGCTCCTTCGCCGACACCGCCTTCTGGGTGGCGCAGGCGCGGACCGACGCGTCCGGCAAGGCCGTCGTCACCGTCACGCTCCCGGACAATCTCACCACCTGGCGCGCCACCGCGCGCTGCATCACGCAGGACACACTCGTCGGCAGCGCCACCGCGCGCGTCATCGCCAGGAAAAACGTGCTGCTGCGCCTCGATGCTCCGCGCTATCTGACGCAGAACGACAGCATCGAGCTGGCCGCGTACGCGCACAACAATCTGCCGGGCGCGCAGGACGTGAAGACGGAGATCACCGCCGTCGGGCTGCTCCCGGGCGAGGGCCCCGGCGCCGCCGCGCCTGCGGGGTCCGGTGAAATCCTGATCCTCGGCCCGGAAATCGCCGGCCTCGAACCGGGCGGCATGAGCCGCCACGCGGGTCGCGTGCTGGCCGCCGTCGCGGGCAAGGCGCGCGTCCAGGGCAAGGCCCAGACCGTGGACGAGTCCGACGCGCTGGAGCTCGAAATCCCGGTCCTGCCGCACGGCCTCGCGGTCGTCGCCGGCTACCGCGGCGAGGTCGCCGACCGCGCGCGCGTCGAGTTCGCGCTGCCCGCCGCCGGGGTCGTCCCCGGCACCGAGAAGGTCGAGATCCGCGTCACCCCGTCGCTCGCGCTCTCGCTCCTCGACTCGATCCAGTACCTCCAGGACTACCCCTACGGCTGCATCGAGCAGACGCTCAACCGCTTCGCGCCCGCGATCGCCGCGCGTGCCGCGATGCGCAAGCTCGGCCTGCCGCATCCGGAACTGGCCGAGCGCCTCGACCGGCTCGTCGCCGCCGGCCTGCTGCGCGTCTTCCAGCTCCAGAACCCGGACGGCGGCTGGGGCTGGTGGAACGGCGACGACTCCCACGCCTACACCACGGCCTACGTGCTCGAGTGTCTCGCCGAGTGCATGGCCGCGGGCTATCCCGTGAACGAACCGCTGCGCGCCAAGGCGCTCGGCTACGTCGTCTCGCAGCTCCTGCCGAATACCGGCGCGGACTTGAACGCCAAGGCGGCGCTGCTCTACGGCCTCGCCTGCCACGGCGTCGCCGCCGACGAGGAGGCGCTGCGCGTCTACCGCCAGCGCGACACCCTCGACGCCTACGCGCTCGCCCTCGCCGCCCGCGCCTTCGCGCGCATCAACAAATCACCCTATGCGGCGCAGGCGGTCGAACTGCTGCGCGCCGCCGCCGTGTCCGACGGCGCCTTCTCCTACTGGAAGGCCAGGGAGGGCAATTCCTGGATCGACAACACGGTCGAGACCACCGCCCAGGCCGTACGCACCCTGATCGCCCTCGACCCGGCGAACGCCCACATCGCGCGCGCCATCGCCTGGCTCGAAGCCCAGAAACGCGGCGACCGCTGGGGCTCCACCAAGGAGACCGCCGCGGTGCTCCGCGCCCTCGCCGACTACCTCGCCCTCGCCGGCAACGCCGGCCAGGACTACAGCGTAGCCGCCTTCCTCAACGACAAGCCGATCCGCTCCTGGCAGGTGGCCAAGGGCCGGATCCCGACCGCCGACGCCTACCTGGTGCTCGGCCCGGCCGACCTGGCCAAGGGCGCCAACGTCGTCCGCTTCGAGAAGAACGGCATCGGGAACTTCACCTACTCGGTCACCGCTTCCTACTTCAAGGCGGCCGAGGATATCGAGGCCGAGGGCCAGCGCGTCGCCGTGGCGCGCCGCTACCGCGACCTCGCCACCGTCCAGGCGCAGGAGAAGGACGAGGGCGCGCTCACCGGCTACACCATTCTCAAGCCGGAGAAGCGCCCGGCCGACACCGCGCCCAGCCTGGAACGTACGCCGCTGGGGTCCAAGTTCCAGGTCGAGCTCAAGCTGACCTCGACCGAGGAACTGGAGTACGCGATGCTCGAAGACCCGATCCCGGCCGGGTGCGAGCCGGTCGAACTCTCGGTCGCGGGCGCGATCACCAAGTCGGAGCGCCATGACAACCGGATGGTGTTCTTCTTCACGCGACTGCCCAAGGGCGAGACGACGGTCACCTATCTCGCGGACGCGGTCGCCGCCGGGCGCTACCATGCGCTGCCGGCGCGTGCGAGCCTCATGTACCGCCCCGAGGTGTGGGGCCACTCGGCCGAGAACCGGCTCGCCGTGCAGGACCGCGTCGAGCTGGAAGCCGCGGGCGGCAAGGGCCACGCGCCGCTGCCCGACGAACTCTACCTCGCGGGCAAGGCCGCGTGCGGGAAACAGGAGTACGGTGCGGCGCGCGCCGCGCTCGTGCAGCTCCCCCTCGCCGACCTCCAGGACAACTACCGCATCGACGTGCTCGGCATGCTGCTCGACGCCGCGCTCGCGCTCGGGCCGGCCGCCGAACTCACCAAGGCCTACGAGAACCTGATCGACCTCGATCCGCGCCGCGGCTTCGGCGCGGCCGACCTGACCACGATCGCCCGGGCCTACCAGTCCGGCGGCGAGGCGGAGCAGACGCATTTCCTGCTTTCGCGCGCCCTCGGGCAATACCTGGACCGCGATCTGCGCGGCGTCCAGGCCCTGCGCGACCTGAACCGCCTGCCCCTCGCCTACGATCGCCTGGAGAAGGTCCTCCGGGACTACCCCGATACCTTCGGCGCGGTGATCGGTCAGGCCTTCAATCTGGCGAACGAGTACCTCTCGCTCAAGCCGCTCGTCGATCCGCAGAAGTCGGAACTGGAGCAGAAGCAGGCGGAGCGCGCGCAGGTCCTCGCCGGCATCCGGGCGCTGCGGCAGTTCATCGTGACCTATCCGGACCAGGGGGTATGCGACCGCGCGCAGATCGCGGTGGCGCAGGCGCTCGGGCGGCTCGGCCTGATGGAGGAGCTGGCGTCGGCGGCCGGCGCGCTGATCCGGCGTTACCCGCAGAGCGATTTCGTGGACGACGCGCAGTACGCGCTCGCCGCGGCCCAGGCGCAACTCGGCCGCTACGACGACGCGCGCGCCGCCGCGGAACGGCTGATCGCCACCAAGTACAAGAACGAGCGCGGCGAGATGGCCGCGTCGCCCTACAACGACCCGGCGCTTTACCTGCTCGGCAAGATCGCGCACGTCATGGGCGACTTGGAGAAGGCGGTCGGTTACTACCAGCGGTCGAGCTTCGGCGACTCGAAGGCGGCGCTGGCCTTCCTGACCGCGAAGGAGCTGGCGCTGGGCGGCACGGTGACGGTGCCCTTCACCCCGGCGGCCGGCTCGGCGGCGGCGCCGCCCATCGTGGTGCCCGTGAAGTTCAAGAACCTGAAGGCGGCGACCTTCAAGCTCTACAAGGTGGACCTCCTGGTCCTGCTCGCGGCCAAGAAGGACCTGGGCAACCTGGCGGGCGTGGAGCTCACCGGCATCACGCCGCTCGCGGAGTGGAACGTCGCCTTCGGCGCGGCTCAGGCGTTCACCTGGGGCGAGCAGCCGGTCGAGATCCCGCTGCCGGAGGCGGGGGCGTACCTGGTCGTGGCGCGGACGGACGAGGGCGTGGGCGCCTCGACGGTGGTGCTGCGGACGGATCTCGCGCTGAAGGTCCAGCAGATCGAGAACCGGGTGCGGGTCTACGCGTACGGCGGTCCTGCGGCCCGGCCGGCGAAGGGGGCGTACGTGAAGATCTCGGACGGGTCGACGCTGATCGCGGAAGGCTACACGGACGAGCGCGGGATCTTCGAGGGCGGGGCCGGGCGGGCGCTGCCCAAGCTCTCGGTGTCGGCGGACTGGAACGGCAATCCGGGGTTGTTCGTGCAGTAGGGGCGACCCGGCGGGTCGCGCCGACTGCCTACGCGTCGCGTCTACGCGAATCCCCCAGGTTGGCGGAGGGGCGGACCCCCGTGTCCGCCCCGCCTGCCGCTACCGCACCTCGATCCCCCGCTGCTTCGCCTCCGCGAGCAGCCACGCCTCCATTCCCTTCTCGTCCTTGTGGCAGGCGCGGAAGTCCTGGTCGACCTCGATCTCGATGGTCCCCTTCCACACCGCCAGGTGCGGCTGGAAGTTTTCGACACCGCGCGAGACCAGGATCATGCCGCGGTAGCCGAGCTGCGGCGGCTGCAGTTTCGGCCCGTCCGGCAGGTCGATCAGGAACTCCCGCAGCTTCTCCCAGTCCGCCGGATCGGTGAGTTCGAAGGTCGGGTCCGGACGGCCGGAGAACATCGACACGGTCACGACCACCGCCTCCCAGGGCCGCCAGTCCCATTCGAATTTCCCGGTGAACTCCGGTTTCTGCGCCTCCGCCTGCTTGGCGAGAGCGAGCAACGCCTCGTAGATCCGGTCGAACGCCGGCACCTTGTCGCTCTGCCATTTGCCGACGCGATGGGCGCGCCCGCGGGCGTCGAGCAGCACGAGCACGGGGTGCCCCTCGTCCGGAATGCCGGGGCGCTCCTTGATCTGGAGGGCGACCAGGTCGCTCTCGATGCACATCGCGAAGAAGGCGGCAGCCGCGGCCGGCTCCAGCTTCCACGCGTAGCGCTTCTCGTCCTGGCCGGGACCGACGACGCGCACGACGCACCGCCCGGAGTGCTCGACGAAAACCGCGTTGCCGCCCCACAGGCCATGCACGTCCTGGAGTTCCAGGCGGCAGCGCCCGCGTCCGGCCTCCGGACCCAGGAAGGTCGCGGTCGCATTCCCTGCTGCCGCCGGATCCTCCGCCCGCACCGCCACCGTCGCCATCAAGACGCCTCCGACCACCAGGGCTGCCATCCCGTCGCGCACCGTCATTCGTCTGCCCTCCAGTAGAATCTGTCCCAACGCCCATCCTAGCAACGCGCCGGCGGGGGGTCAAACTTCCCGGCGCGGGGGGGGGAGGGGGCGCGCCCCGACCTGGGTGGCGCCAAGTGGTGGGGGGATGCGCGAGATCGGCAGCGCGGCGGGAGGACCACGAAGGGACGACGGGAACACGAAGGGCCACGAAGCGGAGACCACGAAGGGCCACAAAGACGGGGGGGCCACGACGGGCCGCGACGG
>JACRIP010000095.1 GCA_016220045.1 Planctomycetota bacterium | reverse complement strand
CGCGGGCGGACGGCCGCGCCGGCGGCGGCGGTCGAGGGCGCGGCGGCGGCCGCTACTGCGGCGGCGGCGGGCGGGGCGCATGCGGGCCACGCGTCGCCGGGGCAGGGTCTGCCGCCCGAGCCGTGGACGCTGGCGATCCCGCCCTCCCTCCTGATCACGGCGGTCTCGGTCATGCCCGACGTGACCAAGGCGGTCTCGATGGACCTCAAGCGCCCGGGATCGGCGATCTACCTGGTCGGCAAGACCCGGCACGAGCTCGGGGGTTCGCAGTATTACCGCCTCCAGGGCGCCGTGGGGAACGCGGTGCCGGCGGTCGATCCGGTGCGCGGGCGCGAGGTGCTCGAAGCGGTCTCGATCGCCACCGGGCGCGGGCTGCTGCTTTCCTGTCACGACCTCTGCGAAGGCGGGCTCGCGGTCGCCGCCGCCGAAATGGCGTTCGCGGGCGGGCTCGGGCTGGAAGTGGAGCTCTCGCTGGTGCCGGCGCCGATGGACGCGCACCGCGACGACATCCTGCTTTTCAGCGAATCGAATACGCGCTTCCTGGTGGAGGTCGCGGGCGAGCGCCAGCGTGAGTTCGAGGACCTGATGTGGTCCTGTCTCTCGGCGGGCGAGATGGCGCCGCCGATCCGTCCGCGGCCGGCGCAGATGGAGTGGGGGCTGATCGGGTGGACGCTGGAGGAGCCGCGCCTTCGCTTGCACGGCCTCGAAGGCACGCCGGTCGTCGACGAGTCGCTCGCCGACCTCAAGGCCGCCTGGCAATCGGGTTGCGCGTCCACGGTCTGACGAGTCCAAAGTCCAAGTCTGGCGAGCCCCGAAACCCAGGGCGCGGCTTGGATGGCAGATCGATTGCGTGATTGGGTGATTGGGTGATTGGGTGATTGGGTGATTGGGTGATTGGGTGATTGGATCCATTGAGAATCGTGAAACCCCGTCCGCAATTCAGGATGCCGTAATCACCCAATCACCCGATCGCCAAATCACCCAATCGCAGGACGAATCGGCACTCGCTTTGGGTTACGGGCAGCGCCCGAGGTAGTCTTCGGACCCGTCGTTCCGTAGGGAGGCGCCCATGGCCACCCCCGCGTCCGCCGGCGCGATCCATCCGTATCTCGCCTGGGTGCAGGCCCAGGTCCCGAAGCGCAATCAGGTGTCCGCCCGCGACGAGCTGCGCTATCCGCCCGCCTTCACCGGCGACCGCGAATTCTACGAGGAGTTCGCGCGTCACATGGATGTGATGCGGCACGCGCTCGACTTCTCGGGCGCGACCTCGGTGCGCGCGGTCACCCGCAGCAAGGCCTGGGGTCGGCCGTACATCAGTTCCTACCTGGAGGCGGGATACGCCTTCGCCCGGATGGGGGGCAGCGTGGACCGGATCTTCCTGCGTGGCGGCCCGCAGACCGAGGGCTGGATCGATTGGGCGATCGCGGACCACCAGGAGCACGGAAAGGACCACGGCCGCGTGTTCGCGCACGTGGTGGAAGCGGAGCGGGCGGCGGCGGCGGCGGCGATCTGTCCGCCCTACGCGTTGGGCCGGCAGCTCGGCTTCGCCGTGGTCGGCCGCTCGGTGTGGGTACACCTGGTGGAGCGGGAGCCCGACATGGCCGGCGCTTTCTGGATCCTGCGCGGCGCCGCCGTCGTGCGCGTGCATCTCGACATGTTCAACCGCCTGCTCGAGCTCACGTCGAGCGAGCCCGAGCGGCGCGACGAACTGCTCAAATGGCGGTAGGGCAAATGCCCGATAACACCCTGCGTTACCTCTCCCGGCGCGACGTCGAGGCCGCCGGCGTGTCGATGCGCGAGATCATCGACGCGCTGGAGGAGATGTTCGTCGAGAAAGGGCGCGGCCGCGTCGAAATGCCGCCCAAGCCGGGCATCCACACGCAGCCCGACGCCTTCGTCCACGCCATGCCGGCCTGGATCCCGCGGTTGGGCGCGGCCGGCATGAAGTGGGTTTCCGGATATCCGGCGAATCCTGCACGCGGCTTGCCGTACATTTCCGGTCTCCTGGTGCTGAACGATCCCGAGACCGGGGTGCCGACGGCGGTGATGGACTGCACCTGGATCACGGCGCAGCGGACGGGCGCGGCGACCGCAGTGGCGGCGCGCCGGCTGGCGCGGCCGGAGAGCGCGACCGTGGGCATCGTGGCCTGCGGGGTCCAGGGCCGGAGCAATCTGGAAGCCCTGGCCTGCCTGTTCAGCCTGCGCCGGGCTCGCGCCTACGACCTGGACCCGGAGATTGCGCGGCGCTTTGCGCGCGAGATGTCGGGGCGCCTCGGGCTCGAGGTCGAGCCGGTCGGGCGGGTCGAGGAGGCGGTGCGCGGGCTCGATCTCGTGGTCACGAGCGGCCCGATCCTGCGCCGCCCGGCCCCGCCGATTCCGGCCGGCTGGCTCGCCGAGGGCGCCTTCGCCTGCCCGCTCGACTTCGACAGCATGTGGCAGGGCGCGGCCTTCCGGGAGGCGGACCTGCTCGTGACCGACGACCTGGCGCAGTTCGCCTACTATCGCCGCGAGGGGTATTTCGGGGAGACGCCCGACCCGGCGGCGGACCTTGGCCAGGTGATCGCCGGAGACGCGCCCGGGCGCACGGACGCGCGCCAGCGCACCATCGCGCTCAACCTGGGGATCGCGCTCGAGGACATGGCGACGGCGGTCCTGGTCGAGCGGCGCGCGCGCGAGCGCGGGCTCGGCGTCGAGCTGCCGTTGTGACGCCCGCCGCCCGGGAACGAACTGCCACCGCCCGCGCGGTCGCGGACGAAGGTTTGGAGGTTTAGGGGTTTGGCGGTTTGGAGCGCCCAGATCGGGCGAACCATGGGCGGCCGTTGCCATGATGCACCGCGTCCTCTGCTTCGTCACGGAGTTGCCGTCCAGGACTCGTCCCACGACTCCAAACTCCCAAACCCCTAAACCTCCAAACCCCGCCTACCCGAGGGGCCGACGTGCAGACGCCAACCACCCGGTGGTCGCGATGAAGAACGCGGTGGATCCCCTCGACCTCCCGGCCGACGCCGCGACCCTCGCGACGCTGCGCGCCGCCGGCGTGCTCGACGCCCGCGCCCACGCCGCGGCCTGGGCCATGCTCGTGCGCCCGCCCCGCTGGTGGCGCTGGGTGCGCCGCCTCCTCCTCGGCCTCGGTACCTGCCTCGTGCTCGCCGGCGCCGTCTTCTTCCTCGCCTACAACTGGGCCGACCTCGGCCGCTTCGCCAAGCTCGGCCTCGTGCAGGCGCTGCTCGTCGGCTGCGCCGGCGCGGCCTGGGCGCTCGGCCCCACCCGCCTCGGCGGCCAGCTCTGCCTCTGCGGCGCCGCGCTCTTCACCGGACTCCTCCTCGCCGTTTTCGGCCAGGTCTACCAGACCGGCGCCGACGTATGGAACCTCTTCGCCGCCTGGACCGCCCTCGCCCTCGGCTGGGTCCTGGTCGCCGACTTCCCCCCGCTCTGGATCGCCTGGCTCGCGCTCGGGTCGGTAACTTGGTCGGCGGCTTGGCAGCAGGCGCTCGAGGGCGCCCAGCCGCGCTCGCATCAGGAAGCGCTCTTCGTCGGGCTCGCCGCGATCGCCGTGGTGGGCCTGGTCGCCTACGAAGTCGGCCGCCGCCGCGGGCTCGCCTGGCTCGCCGACCGTTGGCCGCGCGCGCTGCTCGTGCTGGCCGTCGTCGGCTGGCTCGCCTGCCCGATCTTCGCGCTCATCGTCGATCCGGGCGACTCCGACCTCTTCGGCACGGCGTCGTGCCTGGCCTACGTCGGCGTGCTGGTCCTCGGGGATCACCTGTACCGGCGTCGCGAACTGGACCTCCCGGCGCTCGCGATCGGCGCGCTGAGCGTGTGCCTGCTGGTGGTCACGCTCACCGGGAAACTGTTTTTCGAAATGCTGATCGACCGGAGTTCGCGCGACGAGTGGGCTTGGATTGCCTTCATGCTGCTCGAGGGCCTGGTCACGCTGACGGTCTTCGCCCTGGCGGGCCGCGGGTTGCTGCGGCTCGCGCGCGCGTCCGGGGAGGGCGCCCCGAATGCCGGACGCGCGGCGGGCGGTGGCGGGACGCCATGATCGACCCACGACCGAGCCTGCGCACCGTGCTCGAACGGCTCGCGGCGGACGGACTCGCCACGGCGGACGTCGTGGCGGAGAGCGCACGGGTACTGGCGGCGGCGCCGCGCCGGACGCCGTGGTACTTGACGGCGCTGACCGCCATCGGGGCGTGGCTCGCGGCGCTCTTCCTGCTCGCGGCGCTCATGCTGCTCTTGAACCTGGTGTCGACCGGCAAGCCGCCCTTTCTCGGCATCGGCGTCGCGCTGGTCGTGGCCGCGACTTTTCAGGGGCGCACGGCGCGCACGCTCTTTTTTGCGCAAGGGGCGCTCGCGGTTTCGCTCGCCGGCCAGCTTACCGTGCTGATCGGCGTCGGGGATGCGGTCCACGGGGCGAGCGGGATCGAGGACCGGCTGTGGATCAGCGGCGCGGCGCTGGCGCAGGCCGTCATCCTGCATTTCCTGTATACCCAGCCGCTGCACCGGCTGCTGGCGTCGCTCCTGGCGCTGCTGACGCTGGTGGTGATGTTCGCGGAGCGGCGCTGGGACGCCGCGACGCCGCTGATCCTGAAGAGCTACGCGGGCGCGCTGGCGCTGGCGCTGGCGGCGCTGGGGGGCGGGGCGTGGACGCGCGAGGACCTGCGGCCGGTGGGGCGGGCGGTGGGGGGCGCGCTGGTGGTGGCGCTCTGCGTGATCATGGACCAGGGGAGCGGGCATGGCGGCGGCCTGGGCTGGAGCGGCGGGGCGCTGCTCCCCGGCCTGGGCGATCCGTTGGGGATCGTGGTCGGCGCGGCGCTGATCCTGGTGCTTCTGCGTGCGGCCGGCGGGCCGGCGAGCGTGCGGCGCGAGCCGGTGGCGCTGGCGCTGGCGGGCGCGTTGGCGCTGACCCTCTTGACCGATGCCGGCGTGCTGACCTCGGTGCTCTTGTGCGTGCTCGGGCTGGCGGCCGACGACGACCTGGCGTGGGTCGCGGGCGGGATCACGCTGCCCTTCGTCCTCGGGCATTACTATTACTCGCTGCAGGTGTCGCTGCTGGCGAAGTCGGGGGCGCTGGCGGCCAGCGGGGCGGTGCTGCTCGTGGCCGCGGCCTACCTGGCGCGGCGGCCCTGGGCGCGGGAGGAGGGCTGATGCGTCGCGCGCTCTTGCTGGTGAACGCCGTGCTGGTGCTGGCGCTGGTGAACGGGTCGATCCTCGCGAAGGAGCGGCTGCTGGCGGGGGGCCGGGTCCTGCTGCTGGAACTGACCGCCTGGGAGAACCGGTCGTTGGTGCAGGGCGACTACGTCGCGCTGCGCTATGCGACGCTGGAGAAGCTGCCGGCGGCGATGCCGGAGCGGAGCGGGCGGCTGGTGCTGGCGCTGGACGCGCGGGGTGTGGGGCGTTTCGTGCGCGTGGACGGCGGCGAGCCGCTGGGCGCGGGCGAGGTGGCGGTCCAGTACCGGATCAGCAGGGCGAACGCCTGGTCGGGGACGCCGGCGGTGCGCATCGGCCCGGAGTCGTACTTTTTCGAGGAGGGGCAGGGCGCGGCGCATGGCAAGGCGCGCTACGGTGAACTCCGGGTGGCTGGGGATGGCGGGTGCCTGCTGGTCGGGTTGCGCGACGTGGAGTTCGAGCCGCTGGGGACGGGGGCGGTCGGGCGGTAGCCGCGACGCCCCTGTGCCGTCCCGGCGGCTCCCGGCCCTGCCGGCCTGCCGGCCCGGATCGGCCACTCCAACCGCAAAGCGGGCACCCGGCCCGCTCCGACGACTGGGCAGCAGGCTTCTGTACGCGCGCTCTACTCGTCTTCTTCGTCGTCGTCATCGGCGTCGCGCCGCCCGGCGCGTTCCTTCGCCGCAGCCTCGGCCGCAGCGGCCCGCGCCGCGCTCAACAGGCGCAGGACGCGCGCTCGCAGTTCCGTGGCCGCCGGGTCAGCCGCGGGCTTCGCGGAACCTCCCGCACCTGCCGATGCTTCCTCGCCCGGGCCGAAGTACGCCACTTGCTCGGCGACGAACCGTGCGAGCGTCGGGTCCGCGCCCGCCAGCGCAGCCTCCAGCGGCGCCACGGACCGGGCGGTGATGCGCGGCGAGACGCCCGCGAACTCGACCAGGGCGGCGATCACTTGCGCCCCGGGATCCGGATCGGCGAAGACGGCCTCGAGGTAGCGGGGCGCGTCGCTGGCATGCAGGCGCCGGAGTGCGTAGAAAGCGACCGCGCGCGGCCAGCCGGCGCCGGTGCGGAGGCGCGTCGCCAAGGCCGCCTCGCCCGTGGGCCCGAGCCGCGTCAGCGCGAAGGCGGCCTCCAGCGCGTCGTCGCGCTCCGGGCCATCGACTACGGTGAGCAAGAGAGCGGTCGCCGCGGCGCGCGCGGAGCGCTGGTAGCCGAGTCCCTGGATCGCCAAGCGCCGGATCTCGGCAGCGCTCGATCGGAGCCACGAGCGCAGCCGTTCGAGGACGGCCGGATGGTCGAGTTGCGCAACGCTCCGGCGCAGGGAGGGTGCGGACGCCCCGCCGGGCTCCCGGTCCAGGCATTCGAGGAGCACCGGCGCCGCTGTCGGAGCGACGTACATCCAGGGGTCGAAGCCCCCGCGGGGCGACCGCGGCTGCGCCACCGCCCACGCGGCGCACACCCGGTTGAGCTCCGGTGCGGGCGCTTGAAGTCCGGCCGCTGCGAGAGTCTCCTTCAGGTCTACGGCGATCGCCGGATCGGTGATCAGGCGAACGAGGAGCAGGTTGGCTTGCCTGGTGCCGACCGCCGGCAGCCTGCGACAGAATTCGCGGCGGTCCATCTCGTCGATGCCCGGCGCGGCCAGCAGGGGCGGAATGGCCGCTTCAGCTTCCGGCATATCCTGTAGCACCAGGCTCGCGGCCACGACCAGGCGATGGTCCAGCAGCGTGCCGGGCGGCTCCTGTGCGAGCGCGGTCCAGGCCCTCCGGAGCGCGGCGCGCGATTCCTCGCCTCCGAGGACGCCGAGGGCCGAGGCGCCGGCGCGAAAGACGACGCCGAAGCGCCGCGCCGCCGCCTCTTCGGTCACGGTGGCGGCCACTTCGCCGGCGATCTCGTCCAGTCCGAGCTCCGCGGCTCCCAGAAGTGCGCAAGCATACGGCCGGCTCAATCCCTCCGGGCGCCGCTGCCGGAGGAGCGTCGGGAGGATCGTTCGACCATGGGCCATCCGCTCCTGGTCCTCCGGTGCTCCGGTGCCGAACCCCCACCCGGTGTACCTGTGCTGTGCGAAGAGGAGGTCATCGAGCTCCGGTACACGGTCTGCCAGGATGCCGCCGAACAGCCGGTTTGCCGCCGCGTAGCGCACGGGTAGGCCTCCGGCGTTCGCCAGGGCGAGGAGTCGGGCGGTGCCGCCGGTGCAGGCGGGATCGGCCAGCAGCACCGTGGCGTCCCGGCGCGCGCGCTCGTTCCCGGTCGCGGCGCAGGCGGTGAGGTCATCCAGGGCGGTCTCCGGCGCGAGCCGGTAGAGCTGGCGAAAGGCGGCGACCCGCCGTTCGTCGGTCCGGAAGTCGGCCGCGAAGCGGGCCGATGCCGCCGTGGCATCGAGCCGGAGCAGCGCGTCCGCAATCGGGTCCAGGAGCGGGTCGAGGCGATGATCATCCCGAAAGTCGAGATGCTCCTGCGGTGAATACCTGGTCCACAGTCCGGTCAACGCCTCCCGATCTCCCGCGGTCGCACGCCGGCAGTAGCCGGTAATCAAGGGGGCGAGGAGGTTCAGATCGGAAACCGCCACGCCGAACAGCGGGTTCAGTTCCAATTCCTCCTCCCAGCAGGCGTCGGTGCCGCTGTATCGCTTCTCCTTCGGGAGCGCCGTCGGGCGCCAGGTGAGTGCCGCGCGGAAAAACTCCATCGCTCGCGGGTCGTCCCACCCGATCAATTTGGCAGCCGCCAGCGGGCGGATCCGGGGGTCGCGACACGGTTCTCCGGCCAGTTCCAGTAGTCCGGGGAGCGCGTCCGTCCGGGCCGGGCGCGCCGCCATGCTGCTCAGCAGTTCATTGAACCGCCACTGCGCCGCGTAGTCCGTCGTGTGTCCAGCCGCGCAATACGCTTTCACGGCGGCGACCTCCTCGGGGGTGATCGCCAGGGCGGCGAGCGGCTCCACGCCCACCTCCTTGCCCTCGATCCACGGCGCCGGCGCGGCGGCGGGATCGCCCAACCGCGCCCGCCACTCCTCGTCGGTCATCCGCCCCGAGAGCGGCGCGTCCAATTCGTAGTAGGAGTAGCTCCCGCCGCGGCAGAGCATGAGGCCGTACTCGCTGGGTACCACCACATACAGCGGGAACACCCGGCCGATCGCCGCCTCCCGACAGCGCCCGCTTTGATACTCGGTCGCCAGATCCACCACCTTCGCCGGATCCTCCGGATGCTCCACGCTATTCGAGGTGTTGAACGCCAGCCACTTCAGGGTATCGCCGTAGGTGTCGAAGAGCCGGCTCTCGGCGTAGTCCAGCGCGCCGCCGTCCAGTTCCTTGCGGGCGATCGCGGCGAGGCGGCGTCCGAGCTCGGCCAGGCGGACGAAGTGCGTCTCGGTCAGCTCGGAGGGCACACCCTCCGACTCCGCGATCTCGCGCTCTACCGCGGGACCCGGGGCGCCATCCTGCGTCGGCCCCGGAGCGAAAAACCGGAGTTCGCAGAGGCGGGCGCGCAGGCTCTCGGCCGCCGCGGCGAGGCGGTTATAGAATTCCGGGAACGGCTCGGCATAGCCGCGGAAGCGGTCGAATCCGTCGCCTGATCCCATCGAGATCCGCGCATCCTTGGTGTGAAGCTGAACGGCGTGCTCGGCTTCGACCCAGGCGCCGAGCACCGTATTGATGGTCTTGTCCTGCCACGAGGCGCCCCGGAGGAAAGCCGGGTGGCGCGGTCCGGGCGTAGTCAGCAAGGGGGCGAGAATGCGCAGGACCACCGTCGGATGATCGAGGGCGGCATCGGGCGGCGCGTCGGCGCGCAGGCGGTCGGCGACCCCGGCGAATCCGCTCGCGCCGGCGGAGCGGAGCCCGGCCGCGGCGAGGTGCTCGGCGGCGCGGCGCGAGCCGAGCAGGGTGGCGGCGACGTCGAGGCCGGAGGGCAGGCCGCGGCCCGCCGCCTGCAGCGCCTGGAAGAGCCGCGCGGTCGGCGTCGCATGCTCCGGGAAACACCGCATGCCGCGGGTGCGCTCGCGGAAGCCTGCCCCCTCCATGGGCAGCGGCGGATCGCCGCACACGGACGGCGCGGGCAGCCGGCGCGCCCGCTCGCGGAAGGCGGCGAGCCGCGCGGGATCGCGCGCCGCCTCGCCCAACGGCGTCGGGGCCCCGAACAGCTCGCGCGCGAGCGCGGCGTAGGTCCGCACGTCCGGATCGTCGGCGGGGCCTGCGAAATACGTCGTCCATTCGTCGATTTCGGCGCAGGCCGCGACGCAGGCGGGGTCGTCGGCCACGAGCGCCGCCAGGGCGAGGGCTTCCCGGGTTTCTTCGTCGGACTCGAGGCGGAAGAGGACGCGGTGGTACCAGGTAAGGCAGCGGAAGTAGCGGGCCGCGCGCTCGGTGCGCGCGTAGTCGCCACGCACCCGGAAATCACCGTAGTCCAGGTCGCGGCCCCACAGCGGCGACGCGGCCGGTCCCCGCGCCGCACGAATCAATGCCAGCTCGCGCTCGACCACGGCCGCCACCCGCTCGGGCACGGCGCACTCGGGGCGGAGGAGGCGGCCGGCGACCGCAGCGAAGGCCGCCAGGCGGTCGAAGTCCGCGTCCTGCTCGGCCTGGCGCGCGCAGCCCTTGAACAGTGCGGAGGTGAACTCCTCCAGCCGGGGGAGCAACCGGCGCTCCTCGATCCGGCGGAAGGCCTCGCTGAAGAGAAGGTAGTAGGCGTGGAACAGGGAGTCTGCCGTGATGAAGGGATAGCGCTCGCCCAGGTAGAGCGGGTAGAACTCCTTCTCCGTGCCGCGGTCGATGGCGAAGGCCTGGCGCGCGAGCACGGGGCGGAGGCGGGCCGGGAGGCGGACCGCGACCTCGAACGCATCGGCGTTCTTGACGTTGCTGAAGTCGGTCTTGACCTGGTAGTTCGGGTCGGGCGGAGGCTCGGGGGCGGCGGCGACGGGCGCCGGCGCGCTCGCCGGGGCAGGGGCGGTGGGCGGCGCCGGCGGTCCGTTCGGGTCTTGCGCCGCGAGCCGTGGTCCGAAACCGCACAGGAACGCGAGCAGCGCCGCCGAAAGCCGGGTGAGTGCCCGAGCCCGGCGCGGGGGTGAAGCCTGCCCGGGAGCGCGGTGGGGAAAACGGCGGTCGATTCGTCGCGTCATCCGGCCAGCTCCTGAGGGGGTGGGACCTGAGCTGATCGTTACCCACAACTCGGCGGTAGGAGACCGTTCACTCGCTCCCATGGGGAAGGGCTTGGCGGCTTGTAGTACCGGGCTTTAGCCCGGGTTTGTTTGCCGGGCTTCAGCCCGGCAACCCCCGACGCGCGCGTCGGAGAGGGCCGCTCGATCCGACTCCGACCCGGAGTACGCCCTAGGCAGCCGGCCTGAAGGCCGGCGACGAACCCGGGCTGAAGCCCGGTACTACAAACCGGGCCATGCGGACGCCAACGGAGCGGTCGCTGCGAAGCCCCGCCCCCGCGGTAGGGTGTCCAGCCCGGACTTGTGGGCAACGATCAGGACCTGAGGGAGCCCTTTGATGCCTGCGGCCCGTGCGCTACTTCCCGCGCTCCGCCTCGAGCGGGCCGTGCAAGTGGACAGGAGCGTTGTAGCACGAGCGGAACAGCAGGTGGCCGCGGAACATTCCGGTCGCCTTCAGCTCGCGGCGCTCCTCCGGCGTCAGCGAACGCGGGCCGTCCGGCTCGCTCGTGGCGTAGAGCGGCGCCGATCGGTACAGCGTATGAGTCGGCTCGCGGCGAACGGCCGTGAGCGTGATCACCTGTCGTGCCGGCACCAATGCGTCCGCTTTCTCGGAGGCCACCGCCGTTCCGTCTTCCGTCTCGAGCGAGAGGGAGACGGTGACCGTCGGCCCGTAGTCGCGGGTGAGGAGTTCGATGAAGATCTCCGGATCGCCCCCGGAAATGCTGGTCCCGGGGCTGTGCTCTTCGCGTTCGAAATCGAGCGTGAAATCCAAGTCCGAAATCCCCTGCGCAACTTCGAACTCGCTCGCACCGGCTGCGGGCGGGGTCACGAAGCGGATGCGCCCGGTGAGCACGACTACGGGCGTCGCCGCCGGCCTGCCCCCCGCTCGCGCCGCGGACGCCGAATCCGCCTGGTCGAGCGCGACCGTCACCACGTCGAGGTCCTCCACCTGCGAGAAGGTGTAGCGGACGGTCGCCCGACCCGCGCCGTCGGTGGTCGGCTCGGGCGGGTCGAGCCGACCGCCCGTGATGGTGGATTCCAGGCGCAGCTTGGCGCCCGCGACCGGCGTGCCGTCGGCGCCGAGGAGCCGCAACTCGAAGGGGTGCGCCAGTTCGTTCTCGACTTCGCCGCGCTGGAAGTTGCCCGCGACCACTTCGATGCGCGGCGCCGTCGCCGGCCCGGCGGGCGGCACGGTTCGCCCCTCCGACGGCGCATCCGGCCTCGGATCGACGATCCACTGCACGACCCGGTTTTCCGGATCGTCCTCCGTCGAGCTCGCCTCTACGCTGAACTCGACCGGTCCGGCCCTGCGCGGGATGACGATGAAGCGGCAGCGTCCCTGGGCGTCCGCGCGGCGCTCCGCTTCGGGCAGGACGTCCAGCCGTTCGGCGGGGGCGCGGATCCGCACCTCCTCGCCGGCCGGCGCCGCGATCGTCACCAGACAGGGTGTTCCCTGGAGCACGCGCGCGACCGGCAGGCGCAGGTCCACTCCGCGCCAGGGCTCGGCGATGCGCGCTGCTCCGCCCGCACGGCGGTTATTGGCAAGGTGAAACTCGACGCTCCGCCCCGGCGGCGCTCCGATCGTCGCCCGGACGACGACCTCCTCCCGGGCGGGTCCGTCCTCGGGCAGATCCCCGAACGTCACGCGCGCGCCGGCGCGACCCGCGCGATTCGGTTCGCCCGCGCCGTAGGGGTTCGCGCCCGACTCCTCGTGCCGCGCGACCCGGCACGTGCCGCGCACGACCACGAAGCTCACGGGCACGCCTGCGCGCGACGGCCGGTCGTATTCCTCGTCGTAGACGCGCACCACGAGCGGCTGCGCGGGCGGGGCGGCCGAATCTCCCGCCTGTCCGTCGCCCGCGACGATCTCGATGCGCAGATCCTCGGAGAACGGCACGTCGCGCGCCGGCGCGGGTCGCGCGGCCACCGCCAGCGCCGCCAGCGCTGCCAGCGCGAGCAGGGCCCCGCGGGCCACCGAGCGTTCACCTGATCCCCGGAGGGTCCTCAGCCGCTGCATCGCTTCCTCCTGCGATCCGGTTGCGTGTTATCGTCCCGCCAGCGCGGCCCGCACCAGCGCGCTGTCGCGCACCTTCGCGAAGTCCGCGTCCACGGCCACCCAGTCGAGGTTGCGCCAGCCGAAGATGCGCGCGCGGCGCAGCGCGTAGGCGCAGCCCGCCGCGTCGCCGCGCAACGCGTGCAGCGTCGCCAGCCCGTAGTGCGTGCGCGCGTCCGTGTCGTCCTTGAGCCGCGCCTGCTCCAGTAGCCGCTCCGCCGCCGCATTATTCCCGAGCCGGTACAGCGTGCCCGCCTTCCACAAGTACTGTGCGAGCGAATAGAGCGTGTCCTGCTCCTGCAACTGCGTGTCCGTGCCCATCTTGTAGGCGAACTCGCTCAGCATCAGCGCATCCCGCGGATTCGTCTCGATCTGCGCCTTCTGCCGCAGCCAGTCGATGACCTCCTCCGCCCGCTCATGCTCCCGCTGGAAGCGCGCGAACGAGCGCATCAGCGTATCCACCTCGTAGCGCACCGTCGCGCGCGGTCCCGCGAGCTTTTTCAGTTGCTCCATCGCGCCCGGGATCAGCGCCAGCAGCTTGAACTCCGCCTTGACCGCCGCCTTGACCGGCGGGACCAGATACAGGATATCCTCGAACTCGGTGAGGTCGCGGCGGATCATCTCGATGACCTGCTTGACCTGCGGCTTGCGCAGCTCGGGCTCGAGCGCCCGCAACTCCCGCAGAAAGCCGAAGGACTTCACGAGCCCGGCGGACTCATACGCCCGATCGGCCTCAGGTGTCCGCCCGAGCACGATCAGCAGCACGCAGCGCAGGAAGCGGGCGTCGGATTGCTCCGGCGCGAGTGCCAGCGCCTCATCGCAGGACCTCAGGGCTTCTTCGTAGGCGTGCCGGGTGAAGAGGAAGGCGGCGAGGGTGAGCAGGACATCCGCGCCGGGGCGACGCGCGAGGCGATAGCGCAGCGCGGCCTCGGCCTCCTCCGCGCGGCCCTGCGCGCCCAGCACCCGGCCGAGGAATTCGTGCGGGTCGAGCCAGTCGGGCGCATCCCGGATCACGATCCGCAGGTCGGCCTCGGCGCCGAGCAGGTCGCCCATCTCGAAGCGCAGGAGGGCAGCGTTCATCCGCGCCACCTGGTCGAGCGGCTGTTCCTTGAGCAGCAGATCCAGCCCGCGCAGCGCGCCGTCGAGATTGCGGACGCCCCCGGCGTGGCTCAGGCGGACGACCGCGATCGGGTGATAGAGAAAGCCGCCGACGCCGGCCAGCAGGAGCCGGGCCTCCGGCAGCGCCTCCGTCTGGACGAGCTCTTCGAGCTGCCGCACCCGCTCTTTCATCGTCGCCAGCGGCTCCTCCCGGTCGATCCAGGCGAGGACGGCGGGCGTCAGCGCGGCCAACCGGCCGTAGGGCGCGCTCGGCGCCGCCGCGGCCAGCGCGGCAAACTCGCGATCGGACTCCACGTGCCGGTCCACGCTGCCCGGACTGTCGTCGGCGTGAATCCGGCCACGGTACTCCAGGAAGAGCAGGAAGGCCAGCCGGTAGCGCGCGCGCAAGAGGGTCGGGTCGATTTCCGCCGCCGTCCGGTAGGCGGCCTCAGACTCCTTCAGCGCGCCCGACCATTCGTGGAGAATGCCGCGCTCCAGCCAAGCCTCGGCGTAGCGCGGCGCGCGCGCGATTGCCTGGTCCAGGCACTCCGCGGCCCACGCGATGCCGTTGTGGGCGACGACCTCCGCGGGATTCGCCGCCAGCGCGCGCAGCTTGCGCGCCTCGTTCTCGTTCTGCGTGCGCGCGAGCTCCGCCTCCATGCGCCGGCGATCGCGGTGCCAGAGCGCGCCGCCGACCGCGGAGAGCAGAATCACCAGGAGCGCGGCGCCCGCCACGGTCCGGCGCTGCCGCGCGAGCAGCCTGAGCGCGCGCTCCGCGACCGACTGCGGCCGCGCCAGGATCGCCTCGCCCTCCAGGTAACGCCCGAGGTCGGCCGCCAGTTCGCCGGCGGACGGGTAGCGCCGCGCCGGGTCCTTCTCCAGCGCCTTCAGGCAGATGGTTTCGAGGTCGCGGTGCAGCCGCGGGTTCAGGCGGCGCGGCGGGATCGGCTCGCGGCGCGCGATCGCGTCGAGCAGTTCGTAGAGCGTCTCGCCCGCGAAGGGCGCCCGCCCGGTGAGCAGATGGTAGAGCGTTCCCCCGAGCGAGAACTGGTCGCTCGCCGGACCGATGGCCTCGGCCCGCCCGCGCGCCTGCTCCGGACTCATGTAGGCCGGCGTGCCCAGGAGCGCCCCGCTTTGCGTCAGCTCCGCGGCGCGCGCCGTGGCCGGACCCCCGGGAGCGCCTGCGCCGGACGTCAGCTCGACGTCCTTCGCCAGCCCGAAGTCCATGAGCCAGGCCCGGCCGTCGCGGTCGATCAGGATGTTCCCCGGCTTCACGTCGCGATGGATCACACCCTGGGCGTGCGCCTGGGCCAGCGCTTCGCCCACCGCCCGCACCCAGGCGATCGCCTGACGCGCCGGCACGGCCGCCCCCCCCGTGTGCAGGCGCTCCGAGAGCGGCGCCCCCTCGATGAACTCCGCCGTGAAATACGGCTGGCCCTCGTGCACGCCGACGTCGTGGACGGGAATGATGTGGGGATGGCGCAGCTTCGCGGCGAGGCGGGCTTCGCGCAGGAAGCGCTCGATCTGGGCGGGGGCGAGGGCACCCTCGGCCGAGATCTGCTTGAGCGCGACGATGCGCTGGAGGTCCGTGTCCCAGGCCTTCCAGACCACGCCCATGCCGCCGCGCCCGAGCTCGGCGAGCAGCCGGTAGCGGCCGAAGGGCCGGCCGTCGGGCGGAAGCGGCGCGGGGGTAGCCGCCGGCGCCGGGGCGGGGGCGGCCCGGTCGGGGGGGCGGTCGGCCGGAAGCGTGGCATCGGTGGGCGCGCTCGGGCGCGGCTCGACGCAGGAACCCTGGATCGTCGCGTCGGTCGCGGGCGTTGAGCCGGCGGGGACGGAGCCGGCGGGCGCGTCGATCCGCGTCGCCGCGTCGGGGGTCGCTGGGGGACGTGGCTCGAGTCGGTGCTCGCTGGACATCCCGCTTCCGCCTCTCTCGCTCGCGTACTCGGACCTCGCGCCGCCCGGCGCCGAAGGCCGGGGGGGCGCGCCGTACCCGCGCACCGGCCGATTCTAGCCTGCGCCCTGGGGTGGCGCAACGGTTCTTCGCCCGGCCCGCGCACCCGCCGGCCCGCGACTCTTCTCTTGCCGTTCGCCGCGCGGCGGATAGAATCATGCCCACGCGACATCGACGGCCGCACGTGCCCCCATTCGGGAGACGGAACGCATGGAGCTGGACGACGCGCTGCGGGCGCGCATCGAGGGCGGCGAGGTGGTCACTTCGCTGGTGGACGTAGACGGACAGAGCCGCGCCCAGGCCATCGCCGTCATCGACGCGCCGGTCGCCGCCGTCTGGGACGCCATCACCGACTACGACCGCTACGCCGAATTCATGCCCCACACCAAGGAAAGCAAGATCCTCGAGCGGAAGGGCAAAGTCGTGCTCTTCCGCACCGTACTCGAGTTCCCCGTGCGCGACGTCTGGTACGTGATTCGCCTGACCCTGAACGAGAAGGCCCACCGCGCCGATTGGGTGATGGCGGACGGGAACATCAAGGCCAACGTCGGTTCGTGGGCGCTGGCGAGTTTCGGCAAGGGCCGCACCTGCGCGACCTACACCGTGGCGATCGATCCCGGCTTCTACGTGCCCAAGTTCCTGCTCAACAAGGCGACCCAGGGCTCGCTGCCGATGCTGATCCGCGCGGTGCGCGACCGGGCCGCGGCGCTCGGCGCCGAGAAGGGCAAGTCCAAGGGCAAGGCCTGAGCCCCGGGCGGGCAGCGAAGGACGGCAGACATGGCGCGCGCGCGCAAGACCCGGGCGACCGCAGCCGCACCGGCCGCGGCGAACGGACCGGAAGCCCCGCCGGGCTGCCGGTTTCGCAGCGCCGCGGGCGTGCGTTGCGCCCACCGGCCGCTTCCGCACCGGGAATTCTGCCGCGCGCATGCCCCGGAAGAGCCGGCGCCGGAAGCGGGCGCGGCGGCCGCGGAAGAGATCGACGAGGAGGCCCTGGTCCGCGCCGAGGTACCGACCAAGCGCTTCGGCCGGGGCGCGCGCGGCGGACGCGCCCGGACGGGGCGGATGGGGCGGACGGGGCAGACCGGGCGGACGCGGCGCGGGGATACGGCAACCACCCGGGGTGGGCGGAACGGCGCGCGCGCATCGAGGAGGCCGTGCGCGCGACGTTGCGCCGGCTGCCGCTCTCGCGCATGTTCCCCGGACTGTCGCCGGGCGGTGTGCTCGCGGGCCTGCGCGAAAACCTCTCGCGGCTGGTGCCCGCCGAACGCGTCGATCTGGCGACCGCGCTCAACGAAATCCTCGCCCGGCAGAAGGAACTCTTCACCGCCCAGTCGCTGCGCGGCGCCTGGGAAGTCGTCGCGGGGCTCGGGTCCGGCGCCCGCGAGCTGGTCGAGCGCCGCCTGCGCGGCGACTACGTCGTGGACGAGTACGGACTCGACGAGGAGTTTCTCGACCTCTGCCGGCCCTTCCTGAAGTTCATGTATCGCCGCTGGTGGCGCATCCAGACGACCGGGATCGAGAACATCCCGGGGCGCGGGCGCGCGCTCCTGGTGGCCAATCATTCCGGCACCGTGCCCTGGGACGCGGTCATGCTCGCGTGGGCGGTGCAGGAGGAGCATCCGGCGCCGCGCTACGTGCGCACGCTCTACCTCGACTGGCTGACCCGCCTGCCCTTCATGTCGACCTTGGTGACGCGCACCGGGCAGGTGCTGGCCTGTCCGGAAAACGCCGAGCGGCTGCTCGGCCAGGACCAGCTCGTCGCGGTCTTCCCGGAGGGGCTGAAGGGGATCGGCAAGGCCTACGCGCAGCGCTACCGCGTCGCGCGCTTCGGGCGCGGCGGCTTCGCGCGCGTGGCGCTGCGCACCGGGGCGCCGATCATCCCGGTGTCGATCGTCGGGGCCGAGGAGATCTACCCGATGCTCTATCGGGTGGATACCCTGGCGAAGCTGGTCGGCATGCCCTACTTCCCGATCACGCCGACCTTCCCCTGGCTCGGCCTGCTCGGGCTGGTGCCGCTGCCCACGCGCTGGCGCATCCGCGTCGGCGAGCCGATCCGCACCGACACCTACGGGGCCAAGGGCGCCGACTCCTTCGTCGCGGTCGAGGCGGTCGCGAATCGCACGCGCGACGCGATCCAGCGCCAGATCGATGAGTCGCTCGCCGCGCGCAAGAGCGTGTTTCGGTGAGCGGTGGCCGGTGGGCGGTGGCCGGTGGCCGGTGGCCGGTGGCCGGTGGCCGGTGGG